>JAKPMW010000442.1 GCA_029548715.1 Spirochaetota bacterium
CCGGACTCGGCCCCGGAAAAAAATGCCGAAAACAGCATGCACGCCACAATTCCGCCGCCCAAAAGCCAGACCTCAAGGATCATTTCCGCACCACCTCAATCTGGCTGACGTGGTTTCCCTTGAGGGCAATCACCCGATAGCGAAACATCCCGTCATCAAACACGTCATTTTCCTGCGGGATCTTTCCGGCAAGTTCAAGCACATAGCCCGAGATCGTCTGGTAGTCATCACTGGACAGGTCTGTTCCCATTCGCTGGTTAAAGAGAGCAAGCGGTGTGGTTCCACGAAAGACGCATGTCCTGGTTGTCTTGGCCCAGTACATGCTCTCGTCCTTGTCGTTCTCATTCAAAAGCTGGCCCATAATTTCTTCGAGAACATCATCCAGCGTGACAATCCCGGCTGTTCCGCCGTATTCATCCACCACAACCGCGAGCCTGCTGGTATTTTGCTGCATCTCAGGCAAAAACTCCGCCAGCAATTTCCCCTCAGGAATTCTGAACACCGGCCGCATCAGGCGCTTGAGGCTGGTCGGCTTTTTGATCCCGGTAATATATGGAAGCAGATCCTTGGCCCGGAGATACCCCACAATATTGTCCTTGTTGGTTCGATAGAGCGGGATTTTTGAGTACGGCATGGTGCGGACCATTTCGATCGCATCCCGCATCTTTGCATCAACCGGGAGAGCCTGCACACTGGTTCGGGGCGTCATGATATGCCGGGCTTCAAGCATGGAAAAGGTGATCACATTGGCAAGAAGACCACTTTCTCCCTTGTCGAGAACACCGCTTAACCCACTGCGCTTGATCGCACTTTTAAACTCATCTTCGGTCAATGCCTGTCGATCACGATCAGCGCCAGCTTTTTTGATCATGGGTCGCATGACGGCAGTCAAAGCCTGGCGCAGAGGCCAAAACAGCACTGAAAATACCGCCAGCGTCCCGGCACTGTGTACCGCCAAGCACTCATTATGCCGAAACGCAAGCCGCTTTGGGGTCACCTCACCCGCAACAAGAATGGACAGGGTTATCACTGCAATGGCCATTCCTGTCGCATTCCCGAAAAGATCGGAAGCTGCCGATGAGAGGGCTGTGTTGACAAGCATATTGCCAATCAGCAACGTCATGAGAAGATCACGGGGATGACGCAGCAGACGGGTGGCCCGCACCGCCCCCCGCGACTGGTCCCGGGAAAGCCTGGCCCGCTTGAGCATGTCGAGTGAAAAATACGCCGTCTCAGAGCCGGAAAAAAACGCCGAAAGTGCCAGCAAACAGGAAAAGAGGATGATATATTCGGTCATGCCGGCCACCGACCCGGCTTGGCATTAAGGCACAAATCATCTTCACTCACGCCTTGTCCCCGCGGCCCTTCTGGGATGGCTTGGATCGGGCAAGAATATCAAGGATCTCCGTGGTACGGGCCTCCATCTCAAGGACCAGCATGTTTACCCGGTTGGTAAACCAGTTATGACAAACCACGACAGGAATGGCCACAAACAAGCCGGCAGCCGTTGTAATCAGGGCCTCCGAAATCCCGCCGATAAGCCCAACCGGGTTTGATGTACCGGCAATTGCCAGGTGATTTGACGACTTGATCATGCCAAGCACTGTTCCCAGCAGACCCAGGAGGGGGCTGACTGTCCCTATCGTTCCCAGCGCAGGCAGATATCGCTCAAGCTTTGCTACCTCCCGCCCGGCTGTCTCTTCAACAGCCTCACGGATCTCATCCCGGCCCCTGTCGTGCAGCGAAATTGCCGCCTTGACTATCGCAGCCATCGGCCCTGCTGTGTTGTCACAGATAACCATGGCTTCCATGATCCGGTTTGCGCCCACCACACGGGTGATTTTATCCATAAATCTTTGTGTTTCGATTCGTACCTTGCGGAGGTAAAGTGCCCTCTCAATGATGATCGCAAGCGCAACGATGGAAGCGACAATAATGGGAATCATCATGATGCCGCCCTGGACTATCCAGTCGGCAAGTGATGTTTTGACTGCGGTCACGTTTCCGATAGCGGCAGCATTGGTTGCCGCATTGGTTGTCTTTTCAACTGCAGCAAGCAGTAATAGTGAGGGGTACATGGTCTTCCTTCCGGTATCTGCTCTCTTTCAAGAGAATATACTACTCTAAAGAGAGCTGCAACACCCCGCGCACAGGACGTGCGCTGCACTGCACACCGATCAGAACCGGGCGGAAAATCCCGCGTGAAGAGTCAGGCCCGGCTGCGCCATGGACCGGCGCGTTGGGCCCCGCGCACAGGATGTGCGCTGCACTGCACACCGATCAGAACCGGGCGGAAAATCCCGCGTGAAGAGTCAGGCCCGGCTGCGCCACGGATCGGCGCGTCGGGCCCCGCGCACACGACGTGCGCTGCACTGCACACCGATCAGAACCGGGCAGAGAATCCCGCGTGAAGAGTCAGGCCCGGCTCAGCATACAACGGCCGCGCCCTCCAGACTGTGCCAAGCAGGTTTCTGACTTCGACCACAATCGACGAAGTAGAACCAAGCGACTGGAGCAGTCGCAAATCAAGCAGTGTATACGCTCCCAGACCGGGTACATTCCGGTCCCCCCTGATGGCAAGTACTGTCCCGAGTGTGGTCCCCGAGTCAGGAACGGTAAATTCGACAGCAGCGTCCATCTCCCAGTCAGGAAGCCATGGAATCTCATCCGACATCAGCCTCTGCTGCCAGCCGGCCTTGAGATTCAGCCACCGTCCTGGCGAGAGGCGCATCTCGGCAGAGATGGTCGTCACATCAGGGTTGCTGAAAGTGTAGGCATACAGGCCCCTGCCGTTTTCCTCAAGTCCGGGATAGCGAGCATAGACCGCATGAACCACTGTCCCAACCAGTGAGAGACTGCTTGAGGGCTGCCAGCGGGCTCCTGCCGCCATCCGCATGCGATCAACCGGAAGTGATGGCAGTTCGGCCGAGACAAACGAGTGCCCGAGTACGCTTTGCCGAAAGCGCAGGAAAAACACTTCGCGTCCAATATCGCCAAAAAACGCAAGTTCCGCTGAAAGCCGCCAGTTGGCATCCACAAATGGAGAAAACCAGGTTTCTGTTCCGGCAAGAATCCGTCCACCAAGACTGAGAGAGACAGGACCCAGTGAAAATCCGAAGCGCCCACCGCCAGAAAACGCCGTTACACTGCTTTCCTGAATCCCTGAATCACTTGCAGTGCTCTCTTCAAAAATGATCCCCGAATCCAGGGCAAGTGACATCCGGCCAGGCCACTGCATGGCAAGGGTTGCCGATGCGTCAGCAGAATAATTTTCAAGCTCTCGCCGGGAGAGTGGATGATCCAGCACATGGGCACCATGACCCAGCAGAAAATCCACCCGCAGTCTTGAAACGGAAGAGAGGATATAGCCCGCCTGCAAGCGCAGATCAAGCCCGATGTTGCGCAATTGTGAATAATTGGTGTTTCCCTGCAAACCGTTCATCTCACCGGTAAACGCCACTCCGGTCACAAGATCAAAGGCATTCTTGTTCCAGGAAAAATCAAAGACAAGCGAATCACTCCCCCTGAGTGAATTTGCCAGCCGCTTTCCATCGACATCGAATCCTTCATCACGCCGCCTGCCATACCGGACCTGCCACGCCATATCCCGGAATTCCATCCCTGTGGAAACCATGGCACCCAGTGTATCGTGAAACCCGTAGGTGATTTCGAAAGTCGAAAGGACATGCTTTCCCCCGCCTCCCTCCGGCCCTGACCCGTCCCTTTCGCCATCAACACCACCAGACCGACCCCGGCGGTTTGTCCGTCCATCAGCCTCGTATCCACCCGGATCCCGCCCGGGTTCGTCCAGCCGAAGGCGCGCCCTCTCGATTTCGGGCAGCAAGAGCCTGAGGGTCATATCCCTTTCAAGCC
>JAKPMW010000008.1 GCA_029548715.1 Spirochaetota bacterium
TCCGGGCGGAAGAGGGATGACAGCCTGGCGATACATCTCCACTGTGCGGTCTCACAGTTTGATTCCCGGCGTGAGCTCGAGATCACAATCAGCAATCTTGTGCCCCCCCGGGGGCTGTATGTCAGGGAGGCATCTCAGGACTGGCGGCAGATTCAGTCAGTCTCGGCTGGCAGATACCGCAGTCGCTTTCCTTCAGGCCGGGTAGAGATCGCCATCATGCCCCCCTATCCCCACGCACGGCTTGTGCGCTGGATGCAGGGCCTTCACCCGGCACAGCATGTGGTTCTTGGAACCACGCCTGACGGGAATCGCCTGTCTGCCATTCTGGTAAAGCCGGCAGACGCCGGCAGGGAGACGCCCCTTGTCATGTTGCTTGCGCGCCAGCATGCCTTCGAGCAGGCGGCAAGCTGGGTTACAGAGGGGATGCTGGACTTTTTCCTTTCCAACGAGCCTGAGGCCCGGCATTTTCGTTCGCGAACCGTGCTTGCGGTGGTCCCGATGGCCGATGTGGATGGGGTTCGGGCCGGTATTAGCGGGAAGCATACAGGCAGCAAGGACTGGAACCGGAGCTGGCAGGTGGCAGATCTGCCCCGTCCTGAGCAAAGGATGATCCGGAACTGGCTGGACGGTCTTGCACAACAATACAGGCCGGTTGCCTGCATTGATGTGCATGCCATGGGTTTCCAGATGGCTTCTCCCCGCTTCGGGTTGTTTCTCTTTGACAATACGGCCGGGGATCCGGTACGAAGCAGCCGGCTGCGGGAGCTTGGGGCCCGTTTTACGGCGGATGCCGGATATCCGCTGGGGATCATGCCTCTGCCGGGCTGGAAACGCCTGCAGGGCATGTTTTCAACACGGATGCAGCAGCGCTGGGATGGTATTATTGAATCCTACACGGTAGAATGCACTCCCTGGCGCAGACCGGACGGACTTGAGTGGACCGTGCCGAGGATCAAGGATGCCGGAAGTAAAATTGCGAAAGCGTTTTGTGGGGGGTATTGATGGCGGTCCGGAACAGAGGGTTGATGCTGATTGTCTGCAGTACGCTTCTGGCGGTTGGGGGCTTGTCCGCTGCAGCGCCTTATCACGATGAACAGAAGCAGCTTGAGCGAATGGCGCAGGCCTATGGCTTGCCTCTCCATGGATATGGCCGGTTTGGGGCGCTTGGTCTTCCTGGTGGAAAGCTGATCCCGTATACCGCAACCGGAAAGCGGGAGCCGAATCCCTGGGCTGTGTCTGACATCAGGGGGATTTTCCGGGACTGCTATCCCCTGACCAATGTTCGCTACGGCTTGAAGCACAGGAATACGGATCCCGGGCGATACAGGAATTACCCTCTGCTTATGGCGGTCTATGGTGCCAGTGCCGCGGAGGTTCGCCGCTCCCTGGTGCGGGTTGATTTTTGCGGCACCATGGTGCTGTTTTCAAGCCGGAATGGGGCGGCGGCAGCACTGTCCCGGGTTTCTGCAGAGATCAGCCAGGATCCTGCCCTGCTTGCCTGGGTGAGGCAGCTCGTCCGTCGTGACAGTCAGGCGATAGGGACATGGAACTGGAGGACCATTGCCGGAACGACGAATTTGTCAGCGCACTCCTTCGGGATTGCCATCGACATTCTTGACCGGTCTTCAGCCAAGTATGCCTACTGGCGCCATACCTCAGGGAATGAACAGGCGGCTTCATTCTGGCCACGGTTCATTACGCACGAGAAAATCTGGGAGCCACCCTCCGGGATTGTTGCCTGTTTCGAAAGGCATGGCTTTATCTGGGGAGGAAAATGGTATCACTTTGATCCGATGCACTTTGAATATCGCCCTGAGTTTTTTCCTCCCGGGAGCAGGTCATGAAACTGCACGCTGTGAGGGCCTGTATCCTGCTGTACGCCAGTATCGTGTTGCCTGTTCCCCACGCGCTGATCGCCGAGGTGGACGGGATGCGGGATGTTTTGCGGGACGGAGACAGTGTGTATATCCGTGATGTAAGAAGTGGTCGGGTCCTGGGACAGCACGAGACGGTTCAGGTTCCGGCTGCAAGCCTCATCAAGCTCTTTGTCATGGTTGAATCCTTCAAGGCCTTCAGGGATGGCCGTATTCAACGGGAGGAGTATCACTCTGTCTCTCGCCAGGACATGGTCGGTGGAGCCGGGCACCTGCAGCATGGGGGTGAAGGGCGGCAGATCTCCTGGCTTGATCTTGTTCGCTGCATGATTCAGGACAGCGATAATACGGCAACCAATATCCTGATACGGATGCTTGGGATGGCTGCGGTCAACCAGACCGCCCTGCAGTTGGGGTGCCACTCGACTGTCCTGGCCCGGTTCATGATGGATACGGCCGCTGTGCGGCGCGGGATAGACAACCTGACCACCGCCCGGGATGTAGGCAGGCTGTTGGCGTTGTTGCATGCTGGCTCATGTGTTGACAGGGAGAGCGACCGCGAAATGGTCGGGCTTCTTGCGGGTCAGTCCGTGCCGCATAAACTTGGGGCCGGTCTGCCTGGTGTGGCAAAAATAGTCCACAAGACGGGCGAAATCGCGCTTCGGGGGATGGAGCGGATCGAGAGTGATGCCGGGATTATTGCAGGTCCGGGTGGAGAGATCGTCATGGTTGTCATCTCCCGGGGGAGCGATGCGGATGTGCAGCGGATTCGCACCATGGGCAGGCGGGCGTGGGATCTGTTTGGCCTGGGAAGTCCGGTGCCGGGGGATTGATGCCGGACAGACCCCTGTCCTGGCTGCAGGGTGCATGCGGGAAAAGACCCGAACGGATGATACGATTTGGGTGTATATAGACACTGTGGTTTGAGACTGAACTGGTATTGCCAACAGTCTGCTGTGGAAGGAGTGACTGTATGTTCTTCAAGATGCTGCGTATTTCTGTCATCTCCATGCTTGTCATGGCTACTGTGCCACTCTTTGCCGACGAGGCTCGTGAGGTTGTGCGCAAGGCCGTCCCCGGAGTGGTCCTGGTTGTCAGGCCCTGGTCTGCTGCCTGGCCGCCCCGGGTGCGGGCAACGGGTACGGGGTTTGTGATCCAGCGTGATGGATATATCCTGACTGCGTTTCACAATATTGGCTCGACCCAGACCGGTCAGATTGATTCGATCCTGTATGCCTATTTTGTTGATGGCAGTCGCCCGTATGACCCGCCGCAGAGAAAGGCCTGGCGCCTGCGTGTTGTCCGGACAAATCATGTTCTTGATCTTGCCCTGCTGAAGATTGACGCCATGGAAAAGGACGGACGCCTTGTGGCAGTTCCGCGGGGGACCCGCTTCCCTGTGCTCGGACTGGCGAATTCGGATGGTGTCGAGCCGACAGATGCGGTTCATGCGCTTGGCTATCCGTCCCTTGCCCGGACCGGAAATTCCATATTTACCGGGATTACGGTCACCTCCGGCCAGGTTGTTGGTCTTGACAGGGAAAACAACTGGATCAAGTCCGGTGCGAGTATTTCGCCGGGGAACTCGGGCGGGCCGACGATTGACCGGCGGGGACGGGTTGTCGGAGTGAATACCATGGTGCGTCTTGAACACCGGACGCAGGGCCGGATCGCCCTGGTCCGCCCCATCAATCTGGCGCGCCACCTTGCCCGGGGGACACCTGCCTGGGATGCCTTTGATGCCGGACCAGAGCTGGTTGCCGACGACGAGCGGGAGCCGGACTGAGCCGGGCCAGATCTGATGATTGGTGCACTATTTCTGGTTCAGTCGGGGCTGGCTGAATGGGGCGCTTTTCAGCGGGCCCGGATGGCAGCAGGGGCTCCTGACGGCTAACATCCGGGGACGAATCCCAGCGGGGAGAGCGCTGAGCGTGCGAGATCGTCCCAGCCCCTGTTTGCAAGCGGGCTCGCCGGGCTGGGATGCGGCAGTGTCAGATACTGGTACCGTTCGCCAAGGACTTCGCGGATGCGCTTCGTGGCAAAAGCACCTACCCCGATGACCCAGACAGGCCCGAGCAGGCTGATAATCCGGATCAGATGCCGGTCACAGGCGGAGTAGAGCGGTGCCCGCTCCTCGGCGGGCAGCTTGTCGGGCGTCAGGTTTCGCCCGCTCTCTTCCATGAATACGAGCGGACAGTAGTTGGCGACATGGAAATCCGCAAAAAAACGCTCCGGACCGGGGTAGAGCGACCTGAAGAACCCCCAAAGCCTGCGACCGCTCACCTCGCTGCGGGTGCAGGAAAAGCCGGTGATCGGTCGTTTCGGGTGGGGATGCTCAGGCTGGCCAATCGCGACCTGAATGCCCAGCCAGTCGCGGACTGAGGCAATCTCCCCGAAGGGGACACCTGTCTGAGCCATCCCGAAGGGGCCCGGGTTCATCCCGACCAGGACGGCCCGGCATGGCTGCACATATCTCTGCAGGTAGGCTTCGGCTCCCGCCCGGGCGTAGACCAGGGGATTGTAGACCGCAGCGACATGGCTGCCGAACCGGAGCCTGCTGACATCATCAGAAAGGTTATGCATTGCCTGGATCATGGAGGCTGCGAGCGGGTTGGGGGAGGGCATCTGTTTTCTCCAGTCTGTTCAGTGAAATGTAGTATTACGGAATAGCGCGCAGGATGCCAAACTTTTTTACTGCAATTACTGGCAGATATTGATAATATGGAGAGATGGTGCGGGGGTTCCTTGTCTTCTGTCAAACGATTGTCTTGTTCAGCATCCGGCCGGGGATTAAACGTACCAGTGTGGCAGTTTAAGGGGGCTGGCAATGGGCGCTGGCGTATTCCGTCGTGTGATTGAAACTGTCTTCGGCAGAAAGATAGCCGGGACACGCATCTTCCCTATAACGACCAAGATCATCATCATTTTCACGCTTTTCATGATCGGGTCCAACATTACGACCAATTACATTAATCTCGTGTTCAGCCGCGAGGAGATGTCAAAGCTCCTCAAGGAGCTTCTGGTCAAGGATCTGCGCGAGCTCTATTCGTATCTCAACAACCAGCACGAGATATACCGTTTCAACAATGACCTTGCCCTTGTTGTGGGCCAGATTGAAGAAAAGTCCCGCCGGGACTTCAGCAAAAAGAGTTCTCTCTCGGTCGGGATCAAGACCGGGGGCGAAATCTTTTTCTCGGCTACGGGTACGACCAATGGCATGAAGCGGGAGAAGTCGGCCGACAGTGTTGCTCTTGGCGAGATGAACCGTGCCCTCAACCAGGGGAAGCTCGACGGATTTGTGCGCTTGCGCTACGGAGGGGCCGAGTATTACACGGTGTACCGCTACCATCCCAAGTGGGACGCCTTTTTGGTCAGGGGAGAGGAGTACACCGAATTTTTCTCCCAGTCCGAGAAAATATTCTTCAATGTGGCTATCATCAGTCTCCTGATCACACTGGCCTGCGCCCTGATAGGAATCATGCTCCTGCGCTTTATCCTTCGCTTCCTGCACCGGATCACAAAGGATATTATCGCCATGACCAACCAGCAGCAGCTTGGACTGGTCAACCTGCAGGATGCCAGTAACGACGATATCACGTTTTTGGGGACAGCCTTCAATTCCCTCTCAAGCACAATCAACAGCATGGTCAATATTTTCAAGAAATTCGTCAACCAGGATGTTGTGGCACAGGCCTACCGTGAAAAAGTGGTCCGGCTTGAGGGTTCAACCAGGGATCTGACCTGTCTCTTTTCGGATATCAAGCGCTTTACATTTATCACTGAAACTCTGGGCCAGGACATCATTACCCTCCTCAACCTTCATTACGGAAATGCGATTCGCGAGATCATGCGCCATGACGGGATCATCGGATCGATCATCGGGGATGCCCTGCTGTCCGTCTACGGTGTGCTTGATGACAGCAGCGAAAACAAGTCGCTCCAGTCGCTGCGTTCGGCCTGGGCCATTCAGCGTGAGGCAGCACTCCTGCGCGAACGGATGTCCGAGATCAAGAGGCATATCGAAAAGCAGCAGGGTCGCCTGACAGAAGCGGAGGAGCGGGTCTATCAGGCTGTCCTGATTGAGGTTGGTGTCGGGATTGACGGAGGAATGGTTTTCTACGGAAATATCGGATCCCACGAGCGGATGACCAATACGGTCATCGGGGATAATGTCAATTCTGCATCGCGACTTGAGGGGCTGACGCGGGTATATCACGTCCCGGTGATTTGCTCGGAATACATCAAAAAGGATGTTGAGGAAAACTGCCCGGGCCACGGACATCTGTTCGTCGAGCTGGATACAGTGCAGGTCAAGGGAAAGACAATTGGCAAGAGGATATTTTACCCGATTGATGCGTCCGCTGTGACCCGCTCGATGAAGACAGCCTTCGCTCAGTACGAGGAGGCTCTTGAGCTGTACTACAAGGGAAACTGGAAGCGAGCCAACGCGCTTTTCAAGGCCTGTTCGTTTGAGCCAGCCGCAATTTTTGCAGCACGCACCCAGGGCACCTGCCCGCGAAACTGGAGCGGTATATGGGAAATGACAACAAAGTAAGCAAGGGTCTGACGAGACGGACCGAGGTATTTTTTCGGGAAAACGCTGTTGAGACCATTGAGCGGCCTGTTCTCTATTCACTTGAGGATGAGTTTGCCAAAACAAAAAAACGGAAAAATTTTTTCGTGTATGCGGGAGCGATCCTGTTTGCCGGGGCGCTTGTGGCCGTAACCCTGATCATTACCTCGGAGATTGAGCAAAGAAACAGCGCCATCAAGGTGGATGTTTCTGATTTCCGGGACCTCAATCTGACGGACTTGCTGCAAAACACAAAAAAAGACGAAACACGGTTGCGCAGCCTGATGCAGGAGATTGCGGATTTGCGGGGAAACTGGCAGCTCGACAGGCAAAAAGTGGCTGACAGGTATGTAACCGAGCGGGATATCGCGACCATCCGCTATTCAAGTGCGGCAGACAGGCAGCGGGCGCTTGTTCAGGTTCAGGGTAACGAACGTGCCGAACTGGGCGGACTTGATGCGCGTTACCAGAAGGCTATCGCTGAACGCCAGCGGGAGATTGACGAGATAACCAAGAGGCTTGCAGGCCGGGACAAGAAGATGGTTCAGGGCGCTCAGGCGATGGAGATGGTTTTGGGGAGCCAGCTCAAGCTTCTTGAGATTGAGCGGAAGAAAATTGAGGACGACTGGCGCAAGCGTCTTGACGAGGCACAGCAGCGATCCCGCACTGAGGCAGCCGAACAGCGCCGGCTGCAGAAAAAGCTGACAGAGTCCCTTGTCCTGCGCTACAATCCTGTTTTTTCCGAACCTGTGTTGAAAAACCTTGTTGCGGCAAACCCCGCTTTTCCCCCGCAGGCTGTCCAGTACTCCTGGCAGGCTGTGCTGGCACGTGAGGGAGTCATGGACCAGGCCCCCTTTGACGCCCTGCGCAAGAATGCGGCTGAGGAACGGCTCTTGCTCCAGAGACTGATTTCTGTCGGGTATACCAATTCGGTCGTGCCTGCGTTAAACGCCCTTGGTGTCAGACAGGCCAACCTGATCGCAGGGTACGAAACGCTCTGGCGCGGGCTGGTCCAGCGGATCGAGCAGAAGAATGCACGGATCGATTCATACGGCAGGGCCTTTTCTGCCCTGATGCAGCAAACCAGGGAACATGGATATATCCTTGACACGGTTCAACCCGAGCGGTATCCCGTCATCGTCAATCCGGCCTATCCGGTGCGCTCGGGTGATCTTGCCTTTGTCATTCGCGGGGAGAACACCCGGATCGGAATGGTTCGTCTTGAGCGGACGAGGGATGGACTGGTGGCTGTTCCCGCGGGGGCATTTTCGGCCAAGCCGGCCCCGTTGGACAAGCTCCTGCTCCAGTTGCGCCAGGCATCGCAGGAATAGCAGAAAGATCAGGAGGGTTTGATGAAATCGTACATTCGTGTCACTGTCCTTACGGGGGTTGTGCTGTTGTGTGCAGCAGGGCTTTCGGCAGGGGAACTCCCTGATTTTCCGGCGATCGGACTTCGTGTTGTTTCTTCGACCAATTTTGAGGATGGCCGTACCCAGGCTCTTCTCAAGGATACGGCTGGCCGGGAGTGCACGGTTTCATGGGATGTTGCGCCTGATTCGTCAGCCCTGCGGAAAATCACCGAGCTGCGTGATATCGTTAACGGCTGGAACGGGCTTGAGATCCGGACGCTCTCCCTGATTGTTTCCGGGCAGACGGTCGAAGCGCTCGTTATTCCGGAAAAACTGACTATCGAGGGCAATGATATTGCCCGGTTTGTCCCGGCAGGGCTGGGATTGTATTACCGGGAGTACGTCCAGTTTGACTTTCGGATGGTCAAGGACTCGATCTCGATGCGTATTGCCGGCAGGTTTATCGACCGGACAGGCTTGGCAGCCCTGATGCAGCGGGCGATTGACAATCCCCTGACCTTTGCCGACAAGACCAACTATATGGCCCGGCTGGATCGTCTTGACCGGGTCCTTGAGGAACTGGCGGCCCGGAATGCAAAGCTTGAGCGTGAGCATCAGCTGTTGCGGCATGCCACCCTCAGGCTCTTCAATACGGGGTTTCTCTCTGGTCCCGACGAGATTCCCGAAAAATCTGTCAAGCGGGCGGTTGCCATCAAGACCGCCAATCCCGGATTCAAGGCTGACGCCGTGCGCAAGGCGCTGCGGCAGGAGGGGATCAAGCTTTCAGGTGGTGAGGTCGAACTGATCCTGGCTGTATATTTCAACGAATGGGATGACTGAAGCAGGCAGTGCCGGTTTTTCCTCAAACGGTCGTCCCCGAGTCCGCTGATTTTCAGTAAATTCAAGATGAACGCACCCGGTCTGGAGTATGCGCACAGAGCCGGGTGCCTGTATTTTTGGAGCGCAGGCAACCAAACGAAGCGGGCATACGACATGACAACGCAGCATCTCGAACGGGTACGCCATCTTCTGACCCAGGAACGCATTGAGGCAGATGTCTCGCCCGCTGCTGTCCGCCAGGGCAGGAGGCTGTTTCACGAGGGCTCGGTGCTTTCACTGGAGAGCGGCCCGGGTGGCTTTTCCTGCCGGGTTGCCGATGGACAACTGCATGACATCCGGCTTGAGGAGTCTGGCGGTGCTTTGCTTGGCTCGTGTTCCTGTGATCACGAAGGGCGTTGTGCCCACATCGTGGCGGCTCTCTATGCACTGAAAAAGCGCTTGCCTCACCGCTCTGCCCAGCCGGACGCGGGGCGGGAGACCCGGGGGGTTTTTGAATTTTTCCGCGAGAGCATGCATTTTGTTCCACCCTCGGGCTCGCTCTCTCCGGGGCTTGACTGTGTTATCGACCTTCGGAGACTTTTTCGGAAGGAACGGACCTGTACGGTGGCCTTGCGGATTCAGGCTGCTGACGGACTGGTGATTTCCGAACCGGATGCCTTTCTTGAAGCCTGGAAGGCCCGCAGCCAGATCAGGCTGAGTGATTCCGTGTTCTTCGATCCTGCCATCTGGCTGCTTGATGCCCGTGAGGAACGTGTCCTGGGCTGTCTCTGGCAGCTTCAGGATGCGGGAGCAACCCTGCCTGTCCAGCGGGCATTGCAGTTGCCTGCCGCGGCGCTTCCCACTGTGCTTGATGCCCTTGCCGGGGCACGGGTCATGGTCAGGGCCGGCGGTGATGACGAAAAGGAATACTATGTTGACGGCGATACCCTCAACTGTGAGTACCGGATTCGGGATCTCTCAGGGGGGAGTGTCGAGATCAGCCTTGTCCTGCATAACGGTGAGTTCCATTGCAGCAGTTCGTCAATCTCCCTCCTGCCCCTGCAGCCGGTATGGGCAATGGCAGAAGACAGGCTGGTCCGGGTTGACACCCTGCTTGCCCTTTCCATGCAAAACGCCCTGCATCAGTACAGGGGAATGCCTGAGCGGATAACCGTGGCACCTGGTGAATCAACCGCAGTCCTCGAAGAGCTGCTGCCCTTTCTTGAAAAGCGTGGTCGCCTGACGATGGAAGGGCGGATGGCAAAGTGCATCAAGCAGGCTCCCCGTGCGCCCAGACCGCAGGTCCGGGTTGACATGCATGAATTGCTGATACGGCTTGATCTCGAACTTGGATTCCGCTATGGCCGGGAGCGGGTCGCCTGGAACCATCCAGGCCGTCTGGTCAAGAGTGGTGAATACAGCTGGCAGATGCGGAGACCAGAGGACGAAAAGGCCGTGGTGGATATCCTGGTTGAGGCGGGATTCAGGGCTGATGATTCAGGTCACTTTGTCCTCCAGGATGAGCAGAAATTTTTTGAGTTTGTATATACCGTTCTTCCCGAATATGCATCCCAATGGGATGTGTACTACAATGCGGCATTCAAGCAGGCAGCTCGGCGGCTTTCGCGTCCACGGGTTGGAGTCAAGCTCTCAAAAAAATACGATTTCCTCGAACTCTCCATCTTTCCGAAAGAGCGTGGACTTGCACTCGATCCCATGGCCGTCCTTGAGTCTGCCCGCGCCGGGAAGGGATATGTCCGGCTCTCCAATGGCCAGTTTTTGCCCTTGTCTGATGAACAAAAGGCCCTCCTGAAAGAACTGGCCAGTAAGGTCGATTTCATGCCTGCCCGCAGGGACGGCCGCAGCATCCTGACAGCCGAGAGCATATTTGCCCCGGTTGTAGCCGAGACCATCCGCGAGAGTGCGGTGGCAGGGGATGAGGATATTGAGGGCGATGCATCCCTGGCCGGCTTTTCGGAGAGCCTGGTTAGCTGGAAAAAGAGGGTCATGATTCCCGAGGGGATTAATGCGACCCTGCGTGAATACCAGCATGACGGGCTCTCCTGGCTTGCCAATATCTACACCAACAGCCTTGGCGGAATCCTGGCAGACGACATGGGGTTGGGGAAGACGCTCCAGACGATCACATTTATTCAGTACGCGGTGACTGCGGGAGAGAAGGACCCCTTCCTGATTGTGTGTCCGTCCTCGCTTGTGTTCAACTGGGCGGCAGAGCTGGCCCGGTTTGCCCCGGCGCTTTCGGTCCTCTCCGTATCCGGGACCCCGCTGGCCAGGCAGGAGATGTACAGGGAACTCTTCATGTTTCATGTGGTTGTCATATCGTACAACCTGCTCCAGAAGGATCAGGAGTACCTTGAAAGCCGGGAGTTCGCGGCCATCTTTCTTGACGAGGCGCAGCATATCAAGAATCCTGGCTCTGTCCGGACCATCAGTGCCAAGGCGATCAGGGCCAGGGCCCGCTACGCCCTGACCGGGACACCAATCGAAAACTGTCTCGGCGAGCTCTGGTCCCTGTTTGACTTTGTCCTTCCCGGGTACCTGTTTTCGTATCAGCGGTTCAAGGAAGAAATCGAAAAACCGATAATGGAGGCCTCTTCGGAGAGCGCCTTGTCGGCCCTCAAGTCGCGCATCGCTCCCTTCATGCTGCGGCGGACCAAGGATGAGGTGCTGACCCAGCTTCCCCCGAAGACCGAGCAGGTTTCGATTTGCCCCATGTTTGACGAACAGCGCGAGGCCTATCTCTCTGTCCTCTCGTTTTTTGATTCGAGCCTGCTCCCGGCCATAGAGAAGGACGGGGTGCAAAAGCATTCACTCGAGCTTTTGGCTGCCCTGACCCGGCTCAGGCAGATTTGCTGCCATCCCGGCCTGGCCCTGGAAAAATATGCATCAGCCAGTTCCGGAAAGATGGAATTGCTGTTTGAGATCATGAATCAGGCCGTGGATGGTGGACACAAGACCCTCATCTTCAGCCAGTTTACCGGAATGCTTGACCTTGTCGAACGCCGGCTTGAAGAAGAAGGCTTTTCGGTGTGCCGTCTTGACGGATCGACTAACGTAAAATTCAGGGGTGAAATCGTCAGGCGGTTTAACGAAGACGAAGGGATGCATGCCTTCCTGATCAGCCTCAAGGCTGGTGGGACGGGACTGAACCTGACAACTGCGGATACCGTCATCCATGTCGATCCGTGGTGGAACCCTGCGGCCGAGGACCAGGCCTCTGCCCGTGCCTGGCGGATGGGACAGACACGACCTGTCATGGTGTACAAGCTGATCGCTGAGGGGAGTGTCGAAGAAAAAATCCTTTCGCTCCAGCAGGACAAGAAGCGTCTGGTGCAGGCTGTGATAGGTGACAGCCCTGTCAATCTTTCGCGGTTGACGCTTGACCAGATCAAGGACCTCTTCAGGCGCGAATGACCTGCTTTGTGGATAGCGGCCCCCATGCATCCGGGGGGCATGATGCCGGGTTTTCAGGCCGCCTGCAGGATTTGACGCTGTGCAGGAATGCCCGTGTGCAACTTCGCAAGAAAGGGGGAAGAGGGATGGTGCTCAGGATTGAGGGAGTTTCAGGAAAGCTTCCAGCACTTCATCGCTGGCGGGAATGGGCAGGGTTTACGCTGCGGGCATTCCTGGGGCGAAAGATCCTGCTGCGGATTGTCCTGGCCTGCTTCTCGGCCCGCTTTTTCCCCAGACGGTTTCTGGTGCGCTATGTTCGCTATCCCGGGGTGCTGGCCGAGGTTGAAGACATACTCCGAAGGGTTCGGTCCATCAGGGGGTGGAGTCGCGAATGGGCCCGGGCTGCAACTGCCCGGACGGAGCGTGCGCAGGCGGCTCTGGAGACGGGGGCCCATCTCACGGCATTTGAGCATGAACTGGCCGCCGCGCTGTATTTCCATGGTGCATCTTCCACCCTCTGTACAGGGGGACAGGCCCGGCATGACAATATGGCGCTGGCCGATGCTGCGTTTGCCCGGGCCATGCTTTTGGCCGGGAGTCAGTCGGCGGGGTGCCTGCTGGGAATTGCGGATGCAATCCGGCTTGAGATTTTCTGGGGGGCGTCTTCATTTGGCGGGTGGCTGCTGCTTCCTTTTTCCGCTGAACAGGGGCCTCCCGCTGCCACGGTGGTTATTCCGGGCGGTGCCGATTCAGGCAAGGAGGAGTATGTTCACTATGCCCGGCATTTTTTGCTGCGAGGCCTGGCTGTCCTCGTAATGAATGACCCCGGAGTGGGGGAGACGGCAGGCCGGCTGCCTCTTGCGCCGGATGGCGCTGCCCTGTTTGATGCGGTGCGGGCAGCCCTTGCCGGGACAAGCGACGGAATGTATGCTCGAAAGATGTTTTGGCTTGGGGCTTCCCTCGGTGGCTGGAAGGTAATGCAGGTGGCGGTTTCACGCACGCGTGCCGATGGTCTGGCGGGTGTGGTATCCATTTCAGGCCCATACCGCCCCGAGCGCTATTTTGGCCGGCTTGTGTTTGCCATCCACGAGATGATTCGCTTTGCCCTTGGTGGAGCCAGGCGAAGCGAGATCCGCAGGCTGCTTGCTCGCTGTTCGCTTGACGGGGCCCTTGCGCGGGTCAGTGTTCCTGCAATGATCGTGGTCGGGGGGAAGGAAAAGATCATTCCTGCCAGCGACGGGATTGCGATGTATACTGATACCGGAAGTCCCGATAAAACCCTGCTGTATCTGCCGGATTCTGATCATGTCTGCATGGATGCAGTTGATCTCGTTTTGCCGGAAATCGCCGACTGGATGCTCAGGTATTGTCCCGGGACCAGGGATGACAGGGAGGGTGCGTGATACGGAGACAGGTTGCAGAAGAATCCATTTTGTTTTTCAGTATTCTCAAATGGTTTTTTCTGGCCCTGGTGGCGGGAAGTGCGGTCGGGCTTGGCGTGGGATGTTTTATGCTGGTTCTCGATGAGGCAATCGGGACGGTGCATCAGTTTCCGAAGTATTACTATCTGCTGCCCCTGGCACTTGTCTTTACTTCCTGGTTTTCCCGCAGGGTTGTTCCGCAGGCTGACGGGTATTCGACAAACAGGGTGATTGCCAGTATCCACAAGAATGTCGGGGTCCATCTGTTTTCTGTCATCAAGGCGTTTTTTCTTCCTGTGATAACGATTGCATTCGGGGGGTCGGCGGGGAGAGAGGCTCCCGGTGCCGATATCGGGGCCGGGATGGGTTCGGGTCTTTCAAGGCTGCTGCGCCTTGATGCGGCCGACAGGCGCAAGATGATGATCTGCGGCATCAGTGCGGGGTTTGCTGCGGTTTTCGGGACACCGATTTCTGGTGCTATTTTTGGTGTCGAAGTGCTCTTTGTCGGAGCCCTGCTCTATGAGGTTCTTTTTCCCGCCTTTGTTGCGGGGATCATCAGCTATCAGGTCGCTTCAGCGATTGGCGTGGTCTATGTCCATACGCCAATCAAGTTTGTGCCTCTGTTTACAGAGGATTTTTTCTTCAAGGTTGTTGTTGCCGGGATATTTTTCGGTCTGGTAACCGTGCTGGTGATTGAGACACTTAGGGCAACGCGCCGGTTTCTCGAAAAACATGCCCGGCGGCTTGTTCTGCGCGCCCTTGTGGGTGGCGGACTGATCGTTCTCCTGGTTCAACTGACATCACAAAAATATCTCGGGCTCGGGATAGAGCAGATGAACCTGTATACGAGTGGGCAGCCTGCCGAGTGGTACGACTTTCTGCTCAAGCTTGTCTTTACGGCCATTACCCTGCAGGCCGGAGGTGTGGCAGGACTGGTGACCCCTGTCCTTTTTATCGGGGCAGCCGCCGGATCATTTTTTGCGAAGCTGTACACCTTAAGCAGTACCCACCTGGGTGGATTGTATCTGGCGGATCTTTTGAGTTTTCAGAACCCGGTATTTCCGGCCTTGGGGATGGTTTCGCTTCTGGCAGGGGCGGCCAATACACCGCTTTCAGCCAGCATTATGGCCATGGAGCTCTTTGGTCCCGAGATTGCTCCCTATGCAGCGGTGACCTGCCTGATCAGTTTTTTGATGACCGGAAACAGAAGCATCTATCCCTCCCAGGTCCTGGTGGTTCGGAAGACCAGATCGCTGGGGGTACAGCAGGGCAGGGAGATGGGAGATGTGCACCAGCGCTATTATCTCCATGACACAAGGGTCGCTGGTGGGCTCTGGCTGTTTGCGCGCAGGACAAAAAAGGCGATTCGCCGCCTGTTTGCATTCAGAAGAAAAAAACGGTGACAGGGGGCAGCCCTTGTCACCGGATCTGATCACTTTTTCAAATACAGGTTGTCGATGTCGTTTTCCTCAAACTCGGCAGCGTATCCTTCGGCGAGCTTCGTCTGTTCCTCAAGATAGTCTTCCTCCTTGAGAGCGTCGACTCCCTCTTCTCCGTGCTTTGCAATCATGTCACGCTCGACCAGTGATTCGATCAGCCGGTCCCAAAAGAGGCTTTGATCATATTCTTCGACAAACGAATGGAGCATCATCTCAAGGCCTTCAGACGGGTAAAGAGTGCCTTCCTCGTCTTTTTGCACCAGATCCGAGAGCCCGGCTTCATCGGCCTTCTTGTAGAGCATTTCGACGATGCTGTCAAATTCGTCGATGGGCTCCTCCCGGTAACTGTTGGCCAGGGCGTTGCCCAGTGCGGCCAGTTTCAGCAGATTTTCGTACTGCTTCTTGTCAAGTTCGAGTGTCATGGGATGTCCTTCGTGTGAATTCATGTAAATATAGGGAAAGCGGTTGATATGAGGATATCTGAATTATCTGGATAAGACTTCGGGTTCCATGTGTGCTGAAAGAAAGACAAAGCAAAAAAGCAGCCCGCAGGCTGCTTTTTTGACTTTAGGCGGGTGAAAGCCGATCAGAAGTCGTAGCGCAGGAAGATCGAAGGCATGACCTTGATTTTATCCGATTCGAAGAAGTAAGCATTTTTCCGGATTTCAACTTCAGTACCAAGCCAGAAGCTTTCGGCTGCCTTGCCCATGCCAAGCTTCCCGAGGTTGACAAGGAACTGGGGCTGGGTCAGGAAAGCAATTTTGCTGCTCGAAAACTCGGTATTGTTCCAGATGTCGATAAAGCCGCCGAAATTGAAAAGACCATCCGAGAGGGTCAGGTTCCAGACAACGGTTGCCTGCCAGGTGGGATCGGGTTCGAAACCGTCGTTGTTGCGGGGGAGCTTGGCCGAGAGGGACACCGTCAGGATGTAGGGGTAGCCGCTCAGGGCGTACTTGACACCGGCCAGATAGTAACAGACGCTGCTGTGAGTAGTTCCGTTGTATTCGAGATGCAGGCTGAGGGGCTCAAGATCCTTGCTTTCGAAAAGTTTTCCGAAACTGAAATCACGGCTGACTTCGAAGTAATTAAACGCATATCCCATGGAATACTTGCTTTTAGAATTGAGGTCAATAAAGAAGAACCAGCCGCCGGTCGAGTCATCCGCCCATCCGGTGAATGATTCCATGAAAACCTTCTCAGTATCGCGATTGCTGAACTTCATGTGGCTTTCGAGGGAAAGCCCTGAAGCGGCAAAGGTGGGGGCCGAAACGACAACCATGAGGAAGGCGACAAGCAAAAGCAACAGCGTTTTTTTCATGCAAGAGCTCCTTTCGCAATTGGTATTGCACAGGCCCAGTATACCAGTGCTGGTACCCGACGCAAGCTTTTTTTTACAAGGCAGAGATGGAGAATACCGAATCCAGCTTGACCATCTTCATCAGGTCGTAGATCGCGGGCTGGGCATTTTCGATACGCATCACCCCATTGGCGGTGGAGATATCCTTGTAAAACAGCAGCAGTTTTCCGATTCCGGCGCTGCCGATGTGCGGAACATCCTTGAAGTCAAAGACAACCTCGCGTAGTCCGGCAAGGGACAGGGCGTGAAAACGCTCCTTGAGTTGCTCGGCGGCCTTCTCGTCAATTCTGCCGGCGAGGACAAAACGAACATGGTCTCCGGATTGGCTGACGCTCATTTCCATGGTTGGGGACTCCTCGTGTCATATGGATTTCAGCGCACCCCTGTCTGAGGGTGCATGGTTTACTTCATTCCTTTCCAGCATTCTACCAGATTTGGATGACAATGCAAGGCATGTGTGGGGCATTCCTGTCCCGCTGTGCCACGCTGGATTGTGATCCGGACCAGTCTGCCGCCTTTCTCCCAGTCTATTCCTCCGGCATAGTTCCTGATGATGAAGATGCCCCGGCCGCAGAGCTTGAGGAGATTGTCGGCATTGCGTGGATCGTCCAGCCGGTGAAAATCAAAGCCGGGCCCTTCGTCCTCTATCTCGAGAATGCAGTCGATCCCGGTTCGCCAGCGAACCTGAATGCTCTTGCCGGGATCCTTCCTGTTTCCGTGCTTCCAGGCGTTCAGGATGCCTTCCTCGATGATGAGGCGGACCCTCGCGTCTGCTGAATCAAAGCCTGCTGCCTCAAGGGTTGCGGAGAGGGTGTCGGCAAGGGCTGAGATGGCATCCCCGATTTCGGTTTCGTCCCGCGGTTTCAGCGTCTTACTGAACTCGAATCCGGTGCCTTCGAGGGTCTGAACCAGGACCGGCCGTCTGGTGGCAGTCTCCGCTTGCGCAGGGGCGGTCCAGACGATCCGGTCTCCTGGTTCGAGCAGGCACCAGCCGGAGAGGATCAGGGTATCTGTCTCCTTGCTGCAGTGCTGGGCATTCATCGCATTCAGCGGGACTGCTTCTCCGCGGCGGATACACGCAATGCTGCAATCCGGGGTATGCGCAAGCCTGAGGATTCGTTCAGTGCAGTCAAGCCAGGCTGCGCCGCAGGCGAAGTTGCTCTGGATACCCTGAAACCCCGCGTCCGAAACGAGCTGGACAGCGTGCAGGATGGAGCTGCAGGGGAGGGCATCGGGTTCGGCCAGAAGAAGATGCATTGCGGTCGTCCAGGCCAGCCTGGTTGCCGAAAAGGCCTCATCGGCGCTGCAGACGGCAGAAACAATGCGGGTCGGGATTCGATCACGCAAACCGGTACCATAAACAAAGCCATCGATCCATGCAGCATCTCCGCTTTCAAGGGAGACCAGTGACAAGTCCTTCCCGACCGGCAGATGTCTTACGGGTGGCCCGTTGATAAATCTCGCAAGTTGCTGCAGATCGGGAGTCATCGGGGATTCCTAAAAGTCCCTGATGTCGCCGTCATCCAGGGGGATCACCTGCTCCGGCGAAGTCTGGGCGGCCTCCTGCGCCGGTCCAGGAAGGAGATCCTGCGGAGGGGCTGCTTCGGCCCTGGCCACGGGCTCGTGTCCGAAAGCCAGGCTGCGGTGTTCAGAACCATGCTGGGCATAATACATGCGCTCAAAAGCCTCCGAGTTGCGCACGCCGGCGACAATATGGGACAACTCGGTGATCCGGGTGCGGACGGTTCGCGAATTGCTTTCAAGTTCTTTTGCCGTAGCGGCGGTCTCCTCGGAGCTGGCGGCAATCTGCTGGGTTACGTTTTCTATCTCATGGGATGTCGTTGAAAGCTGCTCGATCCCGCGCGCCTGCTGTTTGCTGGCATCGGTGATTGCGGACGTCTTTTCACCAATCAGGGTTGCTGACTCGACTATCCCCTCGAAATCCGAATTCATCAGCTTGATCGACTGCGCGGCCTGCGAAACGCGCTGGACCGTATTGTTCAGCAGGGTCTGGGTATTCTTGGCCGCCTCGGTTGTGTTCATCGCCAGATTGCGGACTTCATCGGCGACAACGGCAAAGCCGGCTCCGGCCGTACCTGCCCGTGCGGCTTCGATGGCTGCATTCAGGGCCAGGAGGTTGGTCTGGAAAGCGATTTCGTCGATTGTCTTGATGATCTTGGCGATCTGTCCGTTGTCCTGCTCGATCTGGGACATGCTCTTGTTGAGCTCGACCAGTTTTTTGAGGGCCTGGCCGGATTTTTCGAGGTTTTCGTTCATCAGTTCGTTGGCGCCACCGGTCAGGTCGGCAGCCTGCCTGGACATGGACGCCATTTCGGCAAGCGAACTGGTTGTCTCCTGGAGCGCGGCCGCCTGCTGTGAGGAGCCCTTGGCCAGGGTCGCGCTGGAGGCTGCCAGCTCGTCCGAAGCGTTTTCGACGTTGAGGGCCGCTTCACGCAGGCTGTCAAGGGCAGCGAATACAGGGAGCATGATAAAGCGTTTGGCGATGACAAACACGATCCAGAAGACAATGCCAATGGAGATGACGATCGCGATCAGGAGTTTGAGCCTGAAGCTTGTGATCGGTTCCTGATAGGGTTCAACGGGCAGTACGGCAGTAACGATGCGTGAGCCGCTTGCGGCGGTGGTGGCAAGGACACGCACACCATCGATTTCTGTCGTCAGGGTTCCGGTCTTTTTCGTGAGGATTGTTTTGCCCCAGTCCGTTTCCCCCAGCTTTGTACCGACACGCTTGGCGTCAGGATGGGCCAGGCAGACCCCTTTTTCGTCCAGCACAAAGACCCAGCCACCCATGCCAAACCTGGCGGTACGGATCAGGCTTTGCAGGTCGTTTTTCTCCATCAGATCCTGGAGTTCCCTGGGTTGGACACCAACCTGGATCAGGCCGGGGCGGTCACGCCGGGCGACCGTGATGTACTGGAATATCTCCTTGTTTGTTCCTCGTGGCTGCGGGTCCTGGGCCATCTCGAAGGCGGTATTGGTAAGACCCGGGAGAAACGGCCTGGTCTGGTCGGTAGTGGTAAAATCGAAGCCGAAAAACTGGGGGACACTGCCCCAGAGGAGAACGCCCTTGGCGTCTGTGACATGAAGTTCGGACACGCCGGTTGTCTCCTGCAACTGCTTCATCCGGGCAGGGGCCAGGACCCCCGGATCCATTTCGATAATCTGGCGGATCATCTTGGTCTGGCGCAGGTACTCCTTGTTGAGGGCGTTTTTCATCGCGGCAATACCCTCATCCGTCCGCTTGATGCCGGACATGACCTGCTCAAGGCCCGATTCGCCATCGTGCTGCATGAGGTCTTCAACGATGGCATCAAGCTGCTGGTATGCGAAAAAAGCGATTACGAGAATGGAAAGGACAAGAATCGTCTGTACAGGCCAGAGAATCTTGTTTTTAACGCTCATGTTGGAAAACACGCTCATACTGCACCCCTTGTCACCAGATCCCGCTGGTGTATGTCAAACCGCATCTATTATCGGAGAGTGTATCCCGATTTTTGAATCCTTGGCAAGAGTTGCGGTTTTTCGGAAAGCAGGATCAGGGGGAGAGCCGGACTGCGAGATAAACAAAAAAACCGTCCCGCAGGACGGTTTTCGGACTGAGGCAACAGCCCGCAATCAGGGATTTTTCACGACGAGGGAGATGATTTCAGCCTTGTCGCGGATCTTGCCGGCCAAGGCTGCATCGATCCCGGTCGAGCAGTGAATCCGTGCACAGGCTGCGGCTTCGCCCGAGTAGATCAGGTTTTCCATCTGTTCGACATTGATGGACGATTGCGAGAGGAGATTGAAGACGTGGGCCAAAACACCCGGCTTGTTTTCGTGCCGGATCTCGAGGATCGTACGGGCCGAGGTTTCAGCGCAGAGGTTGACAACGTTGGGGATCTCTCCGGTCTTCATCATGCACTCGATGATCCGCACCGTCTCCATGGCGATGGCCATCTGGGCCTGTTCGGTCGAGGCCCCGACGTGGGGAGCCGAGGCGACACAGTCCAGATTGGCGACTTCAGAGACGAAATCCGCTTCGCTTCCGGCTGGCTCACCGGGGAAGACGTCGAGACCGGCCCGGATACCCTTTTCCTGAATGGCCTTTTTGAGGGCGTCGTAGTCCACGACCGAGCCACGCGAGGTGTTGACGAAGATGGCCCCCTTTTTCATGGCGTCAAAAAACTTGCCGTCGATGATGTTTTTGGTTTCAGCGGTGGCGGCGACATGAATACTGACCACATCCGAGGCCTTGGCCAGGTCGAGCAGGCTTGCAGCCCGGGAGACCCCCATCGCTTCGGCATCGGTTTCGCTCAGGGAGCGGCTCCAGACCACGACATCCATCCCGAAACCCTTGGCCCGATCGATCAGGGCCTGGGCGATCTGTCCGCGGCCGACGACACCCATGGTGCGGCCAAAGAGGCCCTGGGCCTTTGAATACAGTCCTTTTTTCCATTTGCCGGCCCTGATATCCCGGGTGGCATCCATGATGCGGCGGTCACAGGAAAGAACAAAGCCGAAGGCCAGCTCGGCAACGGCGATGGCATTTTTCCCGGGACAGTTGGCGACAAAGATTCCCCGTGCGCTGGCTGTTGCGATGTCGATCGTGTCGTATCCGGCACCGGCCCGGATGATCAGGCTGAGGGTCTTGGCGGCTTCGAGGGCGGGCTTTTGTACCTTGGTCGAGCGGACGATCAGGACATCGGGGTCATGCTTGACAAGACCGTCGGCCAGGGTCTCGGCCGAGAGATCCGGTTCGGAAATGACGTCACAGCCGAGGCTCTTGAGTTTTTCAACGCCGGCGGCTTCAAACTTGTCTGCCAGAAGGACTTTCATGATTTCTCCTTGGGATACATGGTGTATTGGTTGTGCTCCCGGTTTCGGGGTGCGAGTGCAACAGTCACGAGTATAGCATGAGTGGCTCCGGTACGCAAGTGAAACGCAACGCGAGGCTTGTCTGGCCAGGTTTTGTTGAGGGCGTCCGGCGCTGGCCCGCCCGGCGAAACCTTTCCGGCGGGAGCGCATGCTCTCCGGTCAGGCGCACAACGGGCAGGTTGGTGCGCAAGGGCTCCTGCCCGCTCAGTGCTCCTGCTTGTAGAACTTGAACTCCTCGGGTACCGGATCTCCGCCTTCCCAGACGATACGCCTGAAATCATCCGGATCGGTGTTCCCCTCGGTGTTGATCAGGAGAACCTGGCTTGTCCGGTCCAGTCCAAGGCGGTTTCGCAGGTCGGCCGCTTCGGGCATGGCCATGAGAAACATCAATGTTCCCAGGGTGACGGCCCCGGACTCGCCGGAGACGACAAAGGGGTCTCCGGCCAGGGGGACACCGTAGACCCGCATGCCCTTGGCGGCCACATAGTCCGGTGAGACGGCAAAGACTTCGGCACAGTTTGAGAGGATGCGCCAGGCAAGAGGACTGGGATCACCGCAGGCCAGACCGGCCATGATGGTGTCAAGCTGTCCCGGAAAGGACAGCGGTTTTCCCTTGCCCTCGCGGGCAGAAAGCCAGAGGCAGGCCGCCCTGTCCGGTTCGACGACGATGCTTTTGGGGGGATTGTCCGGACAGCGCTGGCGGTAAAAACCGACGGCCGAAGCAGCCAGGGCGCCGACTCCTGCCTGGACAAAGAGGTGCGTCGGTGCCGAAATCCCCTGGGCCGAAAGCTGGAGCTGGGCCTCGTTGAAGAGGGTCGAATACCCCTGCATGACCCAGCGGGGGATGTCTTCGTATCCCTCCCATGATGTGTCAGAAATCACCTGCCAGCCGTTGCTTCTGGCGTCAAGGTTGACCTGGCGGACGGCGTCGTCGTAGGTTCCGTCGATAATCCGGGTCTCGGCTCCGTTTTTGGCAATGGCGTCGATTCGGGCCTGCGAAGTTCCCTTGTGGACGTAGACGATCGAGCGCAGGCCAAGCTGGGTGGCGGCCCAGGCGACACCGCGTCCATGATTTCCATCCGTTGCTGTGGCAAAGACGAGACCGCGATAGCGGGATTTCATTTCGGCGCTCGTCAGTTCGGCAAAGGTGAATTCCCGCTCCTCCAGCCCCAGGTGCTTCTTGATAAAGCGGTAGATCGCGTACGAGCCACCCAGCACCTTGAAGGAGCCGAGGTTCATCCGCACTGACTCATCCTTGACCCAGATACCCCCCAGGCCGAGCATGGTGGCCAGGTTGTGCAGTCCGACCAGCGGACTCATCCGGTATCCGGGAAGGTGCCTGTGAAAATCCCAGGGTTGCCGGTCACAGCCGGCCGGATAGAGTTCGCGCACAATGGGCAGGACTTCAGGGCCTCCGGCCAGCGGATTTTCAAACCAGGTGACCGGGGCAGGTGAAACGGACTGTTGCATGACACACTCCTTTTGCGCACGATGAAGGAAAGATCGACGTGGACAGTCTACACCCCGCAGGCAGGCAGGGTCAAGGCGGCCGAGTCCGGGCCAGGCAAGTATCCCGGATTAAATTCTTTCCAATTTACTTTTTGCGCGGACCGGGCAGGGCAGGCTTGTCCTTCGGGCATCAGCCCGGAAAAAAGAAGGTCTCCCGACTATATGCCGAATTTGTAAATTGTCTTGCGAAGTCGCTCATTGCCTGCTACTGTACAGGCTGTGAGTCAACCATCGGAGGTTATCGCCATGCTGCATCGTCTGCAAAACCGCATTCCCCTGATCATTTCCATTCTGGGAGCGCTGTACATTGTTTCTCCCATCCTCTACTACGTGTATTACGCTCTTCTTTCCGGAGAACCTTTTGACGAAATCGGAAAGGTGCTGCGGTATGCGGGGGATGCGTACTTCATCCAGTTTGTCCTGGTCATGCTGGTCACTCCCATTGTCGGGGTGGGGCTTGTCCTCAAGCGCAAGTGGGGTCTGATAGCCTTTTTCGTCTACGGGATCGCCCTGATTGCACAGAGCGTCGTCAATTATGCCTCCCGCCCCGAGAGCTTCAGTGCTCCGGCTGTCATCGGCAATATCGTTGTCATCTGCATTCTGCTTCTCTTCATCAGGCTCGAGCTGCGGGCACCCTTTTACCGGCCTGACTGGCAGATCCGTGGCCGGCGCTTCAAGTGTTCGCTTCCCGTCGCCTGGAAAAAGACGTCAGGCGAAAGCTCCAATCGCTCAAATACGGTTGACATTTCCACTGCCGGCTGTTTTATTGCCTCGGACGAGCTGCCTTCCCTTGGTGATGCTGTCGTTGTGAGTCTCAAGGACAGCTCCGGCGAACTGACAATCAGCGGACAGGTCACCTGGCATTCCTCGGGGACACGCCGTTTCCCCAAAGGCTTTGGGGTCATGTTTGCGGCGCTGGACGAGGTGACCGATAAACGCTTGCTCGGAGTAATCGCCCGGCGATAGTTTTATGGCATGAACGAACCAAATACCGCCGGGTCCCCCAGCGACCCGGCGATCGAAGCCGAACTCCTGCAGAGACTGAGGACCCAGGTGGTCCCGGCGCTGGGATGTACCGAGCCGGCGGCCGTTGCGCTGGCTGTATCCCGTGCCTGTGAGGTGCTTGAAGCCGTCCCCGAAAAGGTTTTGGTGCGGCTTTCGGGCAATGTTCTCAAAAACGGGATGGGTGTTGGAATTCCCGGAACCGGTCTGACGGGACTGCCGGTTGCTGTCGCGCTTGCAGTCGTTGCCGGGGATGCTTCACGCGGGCTTGAGGTCTTTTCCGGAGTCCAGCCGGGCGACGGCGAACGGGCCCTGGCCTGGCTCGGACAGCACCCGGTCGAAGTCGCCCTGGCCAGGGATGTCCCGCTCCTGTACATCGAAGCGACAGTCGCAGCAGGCGGTCATACTGCGCGGGTTGTGCTCATGGACAGCCATACGCGGGTCGTGCTTGTCGAACGGGACGGGCAAATCAGGTACCGGGCGGAAGATTCAGGCGCGGCATCCGGGGATGCGGGGGCCTCCGGGGTTCAAACCACGTTTCATGATACCATACGCTTTTCTGACAGCGTAGCCCTTGAGAGCGTGCGCTTCATGCTGGACGGTGTTGCGCTCAACGAAGCCATCTCACGGGAGGGCCTGGCACGGCCCTATGGGCTCGAGGTCGGACGCAGGCTGGTTGACCTTGCCACGCAGGGTCTTGTCTGCCGGGATGCCGTTCGTGAGGCAATGATCATGACTGCGGCGGCCTCTGATGCCCGCATGGGCGGTTCGATGCTGCCGGTGATGAGTAATTCCGGAAGTGGAAATCAGGGCTTGACGGTTACCCTGCCCGTGATTGCTGTCGCCCGCTGTATCGCTGCCGAAGAGGAGGCCCTCATCAGGGCCCTTGTTCAGGCCCATCTGGCTGCGATTCATGTCAAGAAGCAGCTTGGACCCCTTTCAGCATTATGCGGGTGTGTGGTGGCTGCCATTGGTGCTGCCTGTGGTATTGTCCGGCTGCTTGGCGGGCCGGGGGTGGAGATCGGGCTGCTCGAACAGCGCATGAGTGCTGTGGTTCGGGATATGGTAGGCAATATTACCGGGATGGTCTGTGACGGAGCCAAGGCAGGCTGCGCCCTCAAGGTCGCGACAGCGGCCGCAACGGCTGTCCAGTCCGCGATGCTTGCACTCCAAGGACTCGCGGTGGCCTCGACCGATGGTATTATTGATGATGATATTGAAGTGACGCTGTCCAATCTTGCCGCAATCGGCAGGGAAGGAATGCGCGAGACGGACAGCATGGTGCTGTCCATGATGCTGGCCAAGTCCGGCAGGGATTGAACCTTTATTTTCCTGCCCGCTGGATGGCTTCGTCAAGGCCACGGGCCAGGCCCGAAATGGTGTAGGGTTTTCCGATAAAGCCGGCAGCCCCGTCCCTGACCAGGGAGTCCATATCTTCGGGGTTGTGAAATCCCGAACTGATCACGATGCAGGCGGAAGGGTCATTGGCCCGCATGGCCCGCAGGGTTTCCTGTCCGCTTCGTCCGGGCATGGTCAGGTCGAGCAGGACAGCCCGGATGCTGGTCTTCCAGTTGTCGTGCAGCTTGATGGCATCGTCCCCGTTTTCGGCCGTAACAACCTGATACCCGCAGCGCTCGAGGAGGGCCTGGGCTGTCCGGCGAACAATGTCCTCGTCATCCACCACCAGAATCAGTCCGTGTCCCGCCGGCAGATCGGGGGCAGGGTGCGTCTTGCCTGCGGTGTGGTTGACGGAGACAGCCGGCAGCCAGATGCGGAAGATGGAGCCCTTGCCGTGTTCGGAGTAGAGCTGGATAAAGCCATCATGCTGCTCAATGATTGACCAGGTGGTCGAGAGACCGAGGCCTGTCCCCTGGCCGGCCGGCTTGGTGGTAAAAAAGGGTTCAAATATCTTCTGCTGCAGTTGAACCGGGATGCCCACACCGGTATCCTGGATGCTCACACACCACCAGCGTCCCGGGGCCTTCCCGGGGCGGGATTGGAGGGATTCGGCCGTCAGGTCGCTCCCTTCGACATGGACGGTCAGTACCCCACCCGGCGATGTCGCCTTGTCTCTCATGTTCGTCATGGCGTGTGCCGCGTTGACACAGATGTTGAGAAGTGCCTGCTCGAGAGTGACCGGGTCGGCCATCACCGTCAGCGGTCCTCTGGGAATGTCTGCCCGGATTTCGATTGAGCGGTCAAAGGTGTTCATGCAGATCTGGAGCACGTGTCGCAGCGAAACCGCCATGTCGATCGGGCTCATCGTTGCTTCCTGCCGTCTCGAGAGGGAGAGAATCTGCTGGACCATGTCAACCGCGCGCTGGGCCGATGTTTCAAGGGTATCGATCCGCTCGAGATAGGTTTTGTCGTGGGTGTATTCTTCGAGACGCATCAGGGAGAGAGTCCCGACAATGCCTGCAAGGATGTTGTTGAAGTTGTGGGCGATTCCGCCTGCAAGGGTTCCGATCGTCTCCATCTTTTGCGACTGGCGCAGCCGTGTTTCACGGCGCTCGTGGTCCGTCACATCATCGATCCGGAGGACTGTCCCGGTCGTGTGACTTTCGCCAAGGGGGAAGGCGCTGATGGCAAGGTAGCGGTATTCGCCATTTCGCAACAGCTCGCGGCGGGTGGAGAGGTTGCTGTTTTCGCTGATTGCCAGCACAAGATCATCCCTGAAACTGGTGATCAGGGGAAAGCTGTCCCAGATGCTTCGGCCAAGAGCGTCCACCTCGTCAAGCCCGGTCTCCCTGGCGGCGGACGCATTCCACTGCAGAATCCGTCCTTCGCGGTCGAAAGCAACAAGGATGGAGGGCATGGCATCCATCATGCTGTGCAGACAGTTTTTTAACAGTGCGATTTCGTTGACCGATGCGGTTACGTTGGTTTTCATTGCATCCCAGGTCTTTACGAGAGGGGAGAGCTCGTCCTGATAGGGCCAGTCCGCAGGGGCATCAGCCGCTCCGGCGAGTTTTTTCTGAAACAGTCCGAGTCTGCTGAGGAGGATGCGCCGAAAACCGAGGAGGATGAAAATGTAAAAGCCGATAGCGGCAACCATGAGGAAGGAGAGAATCCGGCTGCGTGTTGAGATTGAATCGATCTCCTGTGCGTGGACTCGCGAGATATCAACGATAGCTTCGTTGATCCTGCGGAAGAGCAGGCGCCCGACAAAGAACGATTCGTACAGCGGGCGCATCTCTTCCGCCCTGGTGCGGGCCGTTTCGATAACCGAGACAATCGAATGGATGGTGGTTACATGGCCGTGCAGTTTTTCCATCAACTGGTCCTGTTCGGCCGGGAGCCCCATGGCGCGAAGAGACCGTATTTCGAGAACGATCTGGTCCAGCCTGTCCAGTGTTTCGCGGATGTTGAGCGAATGATGCCCCGCAAGATAGCGGTAGATCGAAAGCTCCACCTCGTCGAAATTCAGCAGCATCTCGCGGCGGCGGTCAGCCAGGGTGTGATGGATCACCATCCGTTCAGCCATTGTGGAGAGGGAACCGGTGGAGGCAATATTGGCGACAAGATACATGCCGAGAAGAATGGATCCGGCAGAAAAGAAGAGCATGATTGTGCGTGTCAGACTGCCGTGCCTGAAAGAGCCCATT
>JAKPMW010000030.1 GCA_029548715.1 Spirochaetota bacterium
TACGAATCAAGATAAACGTTTTTCATCTCAAGGGCCCGGACAGCAGCCTTTTGGGCAAATGATGGCGCGCAGACAAAAGTGTACTGCTGCAGCTTGATCATCTCGTTGATAATCGAAGCAGGCCCGGCAGCAAAACCGACCCGCCATCCCGTCATGGCAACGGATTTTGACAACCCGTTGAGCACTACGGTATTTTCGGGGTACCAGGTGGCAAGACTGGGATAGGCCCGGTCAAAGCAAAACTCACGGTAGATCTCGTCAGAGACGAGCAGAATATTACGCTTCCGTGCTATCTCGGCGATGGCCTTGATGGTCTCTTCGGGATAGACAACCCCTGTTGGATTTGAGGGGCTATTGATGATGATCATCTTGGTTTTGTCGGTCAGGGCAGCCTTGAGTTTGTCCGGATCAAGCTGAAAGTCCGGGCAGGTGTCGACATATACAGGCACACCGCCCACAAAATTCACAAGGTGTTTATACATTACAAAATAGGGATCGGGAAACACAACCTCGTCACCCGGATCAATCGTGGCAAGAATCAGCAGGAACAAGGCCCCCGAAACACCCGAGGCCACCATGGTTGCTTCGGGTTCGAATGAGGCGGTCCGCTTGAGATAGGCACGGATCGCTTCGTTAAGTTCGGCCGTACCCTGCGTCTGTGTATACCGGTTAAACCCGGAATGTATTGCATCGATCGCAATGGTCTTGAGTTCGTCCGGTATGTCAAAGTCCGGCTGACCAATACTGAGATTGACCGGATCCTTCATTTTGGCACCCAGATCAAATACCTTCCGGATCCCGGATGCATCAATTGTCGACATTCGTCTTGAGATGAGGTTCATGGCTGCCCCCGCGATATGTTTCACCTGCTCCTGAAACATAGGCATTGAGACAGCCCGCTTCAAGCGGATTCAGCGACTCTCCGGATATCAGTAAAACTCCCGCGCAAGGTCCGACGCAAGCTTTTTCAGCGCATTTTCAAGATACCGGTTGTCATTGATCTTTTCACGCAAGACCCTGATTCTGGTGTCACGCTCCGGATCGCTGCTTCGAACCACAGACGACTTCGGTTCGCTACAGATTGCGTCCTTACTCTGATTACAGTCCATCATTTGTCAATCCTTTGACCTGGTGGCCCTGACATCCTTGTCAGGCCAGCATGATGATATTCTCTACATGCTCAAGACCCTCTGCAGGCTCCTTCTCCACGAAAACGGCATCAAACCGCAACCGTTGGTAGTCCCTTTTCAAATTTTCGAGATATTTGAGCGCAACTTTACACATTTTTTGCTTTTTTTTCGGGGTAATCGAGGCATGTCCCAATCCGGGATCCCGCGTGGTCCGGACCTCGACAAAAACAAGAACGTCCCGGTCAAGGGCAATGATGTCGATTTCACCATCGGGAGTCCTGTAGTTCCTGCACAGGACCCTGTACCCCAGGGACTCCGTCAGGTAGCGGGCTGCCCGGTCTTCGCCCAGCTTGCCGGTCATGCGCCGACTGTCAGCCATCCTGCTCGTCCCGGTCATTGATGGCCCGAACAATCAGGAGGTCGCTTTCACGGGCCAGACGTACAATCTCACGATGCCTGACAGGATCCCCAAACTCGTCCCGGATAATCTGTATCTCGGGGCGCATTGGCAGGGCAGAATCCGTCGCAGTCACGACCCCCACGGCATTGGTATTCAGCAAAACCCTTGATCCGACCGGGTAGACACCCACTTCTTTCAGAAAAACCGCCAGGAGATCATTGTCAAAATGTGTCTGCCCGTTGGCGATCAGATTCCGCATGGCATCATGGGAGATGTACTCATCCCTGTAGGTGCGATGACCGGTCATTGCCTCATAGGTGTCAAAGATGGCAGCCATCCGTCCGTGCAGGCTGATTGCAGACCCCGGGAGTTTTCGCGGATATCCCGAGCTGTTGATCTTTTCATGGTGTTCGAGCGCCACCATCCCAACGTCAATGGGGAACCCGTTTTGCTGGACAAGAATCTGATATCCATACACAGGATGTGCATGGATTTTTTTCAGCTCGTCGATTTCAAGACGCCCTTCCTTGTTGATGATTGAATCCGGAACCCGAACCATTCCAATGTCGAGAAAATAGCATCCCATGACAAGATTGACCAGGGATTCCCGCTCAAGTCCCATCCGCATTCCGACAATCGCACTATAGATGGCAACATTTGTCCCATGAACAGCGAGATAATTCCCTTTCTGGCGCTGTGACACCTGGGCCATCAGCCCCTGGCTGTCGCGCTCGGCCATCTGAAGAATTTCCCTGGCCACCCGGCCGGCCTCTCCCCGGTCCAGCCGGACATTGTTTCGTGCCAAATCGATCTGGTGCTCGCAGTCTTCAACCCAGGAGGCATGAAACTCTGCCAGGGTAACCCGGGTCGCAAGGTCACGCCCCCGGACCTGGGCGGCCGGCGGTTCATTGACAGGCAAGGGCGTCTTGCGGTTGCGAAGCTGCTCTTCAACAAGCTTTTTCAGTTCGGCTTCCATCTTGACAATGGCTTCAACACGATGGGATGTGTTCCCGGACTTTTTCTTTTCGGGATGGATACTCTCCGGAATGAGTTCACCAGCCGTCTCAAGCTCGAGAATCCCCCAGTTGATCAGGCGCTCAATATCCTTTTGCTTAACAGGGACATTGGCCGAGACAAAAATATTCTTCTTGTCGATATAGACAGTAGCGGTAAACATCATCCCGTCTGCCAGATCCTTGGTCCGGATTTTTTTCAGGGTCTGTCCGTCATTCCCGTTCATCTGTCTTCCCCAATCGCTCATTTGCAGCGTACAATCCCGCCAGTAATACGGCAAAAGCCTCATACAGCGCCTCGGGGATACACTCACCCTCCCCCAGGACCGCCAGAACCTCGGCCAGATCCCCATCCTCGCGGACCGGCACCCCGGACTCGCGGGCAATCTCAATCATACGCCTGGCCATGGCACCACTCCCCCTGGCTAACAGCCTGGGGGCAATATCTCCCTGCTGGTATCCCATGGCAAAAGCCTGCATGCGCTTCTTAGGCTCTGGCATCAACCCCTCCGGTCCCAGCCATCCAGTCAAAAGGCCACTCAAGGATATCCCTGGCACAACGGGACTGATGCACACGAACCGGCCAGGGGCAGCGGGCCTGCACTTCATCCCTGACAACCTCGATTGCGTGCCGGGGACACCAGATATCTGCACTGATCTGTCCTGCCTGCAGGCGAATCCCGACGCTAAGCGGACCTGTCGCGCCGAGTTCAAAACCGGCAAAAAGCCACGTGACAGGGCCAGCCACAGTATCCTGCTGCACGACCAGCAGTGGTACCTCATCAGTATCGGGAAAGAGACCATTGCAGACAAGCAATGCAGCAGGTTGCACACTCTCGCCCTCGGTTCTTGCCTCGTCGCTGACGGTGGAATCATCGGCCCACTCCCTGGCGAGAGATGCAAGGACCTTTCCCACGGGCTCACCCTTATCGGAAGCACGCACCCTCTCAAAAAGCTGCCGCACCCTGGCTGCAGCCTGGGGATGCAGCCCGCTCAAAACGGCTTCCCCCGTGCTGGCCTGGCCTTGCATCGCGGCGAGGACCTGCCTGCGAACCGCCTTGTCTGCAAAGAGGGCCGTCACAAGCCGGGTCAGTCCTGCTGCAGGCGAAAAACCGGCCGGCTGCACCCTTGCCGGCACCTCGCGGACAACCAGTCCATCGTTTCGGGCTTCGACACGCCAGAGTTTCCATCCAGTCTCACGCGCACCATCGCCGGCAAGGGGCATCTTGCCCCCGGAGTGCTCAAACACCATCCCGCCGGCCGAAGGCACCACGCGACCGCGCACGAGCATACCGGGACGGAGGACTGTTCCCCCTGAAGAAACCGGAACGAGATACTGAACCTGCTGGACTGGATGCATGACCGGTTTATTGTAAATGATTCCGGACCGGAGTAAAGGTTTTTCGGTGATATTTGCAGGGCCCCAGACGGGCAAGAGCCTCAAGATGCACCTTCGTCCCGTATCCCTTGTGCAGGGAAAATCCGTATCCCGGGCACTCGGTATCAAGCTGGGGCATGAGCCGGTCGCGGGTGACCTTGGCAATGATGGACGCGGCGGCGATGGAAACAGAAAGTGCATCGCCATGGATAAGCGCCGTCTGGCGTGCAGGATGGTCAATCCGCATGGCATCAAGCAGGAGGGCATCAGGCTCACTGGCCAGCCCCTCGACGGCCAGTTTCATGGCAAGACGGCTGGCCTCAAGAATATTGATCCTGTCGATTTCGTCCTGGGCCACCATCCCCAGCGACACAGCCTGAGCATGCTGCATGATCTGGTCATGCAAAAACTCACGCATTTTGGGCGTGAGCTTTTTGGAATCGTTGATTCGCGGATGCCGCCAGGGTCCGAGGATCACCGCAGCGGCAACAACGGGCCCGGCGAGGCAGCCACGGCCAGCCTCATCCACACCGGCTACCGCCGTGCAGCCCTGCGCCATGAGCGCCTGCTCATGGGCGTCATCGGGATACATCAGGAGCGGGTGATCTTTTCCTTGACCTGGGCAGCCTTGCCAACCCGGTCGCGGAGATAGTACAACTTGGCCCGGCGCACCTGGCCATGCCGCACGATCTGGATCTTTTCGATAAAGGGCGAATGAATGAGGAAGGTGCGCTCGACACCGATGCCAAAGGAAACGCGGCGGACCTTGAAGGTCTGGGTCAGGCCACGGCCGGACTTGGCAATCACGATTCCCTCAAACGCCTGCAGACGTTCGCGCTTGCCTTCGCGGATCTTGACAGAAACACGGATGGTATCACCGATGTTGAATACGGGCACATCCCGAAGCTGCTTTTCTTCCACTGCCTGTATGATGCTCTCCACAGTAAAGCTCCTTGTAGCTGTTTTTCAGGACAATACGGTCACTGTCGTCTAAAATACTACCTAACAGCAGGTCTGGTCTATATTTATATGTGTTTTGTATGCTGCTCATCCGTCGCCAGGAATCGATCCGTGCGTGATCTCCCCCTGTCAGCACCTCGGGCACCGCCACCCCGGCGTACTCCCGCGGGCGGGTGAAGGCGTCTTCTTCAAGCAACCCATCCTCGAATGAATCCCGCTCAACAGACTGGCTGTCGTGAAGGACACTTTCGAGTCTGCGCACCACTCCTTCAAAGACAATCAGTGCCGGCGCTTCACCCCCCATAACAACATAATCCCCAACAGAAATCCGCTCATCGGCACAGGTATCCAGAAAACGGGCATCAAACCCTTCATAGCGTCCGGATATCAGAATCAGCCCCTTGCAGGATGCAAGCCGGCTCAGGGTCTCCCGGTCAAGGGGCCTGCCGCCCGGCACAAGGGCGATGACCCGGTCTCCGGGCCGACGCACGGCCCGAATGCATTCACTCATGACGTCCGGCTTGAGCAGCATCCCCGGCCCCCCACCGTAGACATAGTCGTCCACCCGGTGATGAACATCGTGTGCCCAGTCCCGCGGGTTGACGATATCCACCTTGATCACACCCTTGAGCGCAGCCTTGTGAACAATCCCCGATTGAAGCCAGGGTTGCACAATCTCCGGAAAAAGGGTCACAAAGCGGATACGCATGGGGGATTCCTGAAGGACTGCTGTGCTATGGGATAAAATCGGGTATGACAAAAACCTTCCGGGCATCCCTGTCAACGGATGGTACCGCTGCGGCAATAAACGGGATATGGATGACCTGCCCGTCCATGCCCCGGACGACAAGAATGTCGCTGGCCCCGTTTGAGAAAACATCCTCAATCGTCCCGTATGACGTCTGCCTGTCTTCGCTGAACACGCTCATTCCGATCAGATCGGCATAATAATACTCGTCGTCGGCCGTCTCGGGAAAAAGCTCGCGTGACTGGTACAGCAGGGTTCCATTGAGTTTTTCGGCTGCAGTCCGGTCGTGGACTCCTTCAAAACCGATAATGACCGCATTGCTTCCATGCCTGAAGGAGCGGATGGATAAAGGCCTGCAGTCAGGGTCATCCGCCGGATAGAGCGGTCCGCGCGCACAACAGTCATCCGGTGCATCAGAAAAAAAACGGACGCGCACCTCGCCTGCAAGGCCATGCGCGCCGCCAATTTTAGCCACTACAATCATTTGTCAGTCATTCTCATCGCGGGGATTGTCAAGAATCTCAAGCACGATCCGCTTCCCCGCCTTCATGGCTGCAGCCGTTATGATCGTCCGCAACGCCTGCGCAATCCGGCCATGCTTCCCGATAACCTTACCCACATCACGCGGCAAAACCTTGAGTTCCATGATAGTAGACTTTTCGCCTTCGATGACATTGATCGAAACATCGTCCGGACTGTCGACCAGCGCCTTTACAATGTACTCTACCAGTTCCTTTTCCTGCATACCGGGCTCTCCTTTCAGGGGCTTAGTGTGCAACACTCAGACGGGCGCGCCGGATCGAAAAAGAAGGCTCAGGCCTTGACGCCCTTTTTTTTGAGTATATCATGGACAATCTTCGTCGGCTGAACTCCGTTGGAAATCCAGTACTTGACCCGCTCGTCATTGACGACAACCGGTTCCTGCTTGTTGAGCGGATGGTATCTCCCAACCATCTCGATAAACTTGCCATCACGGGGCGAATTGATATCTGCAACAACAATCTTGTAAAAAGGCTTGCGCTTTGTACCACCGCGCATCAGTCTCATGCGAACCAAGGGAGTCTCCTCAAAGTAATCTATGTCAGGGGCGGTATCCCCTGCATGTCTGCCTCATTAAATCTATCAAACATCTGCGGGTTTTTCGACAACTTTTTCATCATGCGCTTCATGTCCTGAAACCGGGTCAACATCCGGTTGACCTCTGCCAGGGTGGTTCCACTGCCCTTTGCAATCCGCTTGCGCCGGGTCGGACCAAGGATATTGACATTGCTTCTTTCAAACCGGGTCATGGAGTTGATGATCGCCTCAATCCTGATCAGCTCGCGGTCATTGAAGTCCTTCTGCTTTTCAGCATCCACCCCGGGGAGCATCCCCATCACCTTCGAGAGCGGTCCCATCTTGCGCAGCCGGGCAATCTGATCCCGAAAATCTTCGAGGTTGAACTCGTTGTTACGGAATTTTTCCTCGAGTTTTTTTGCATCCTCGGCCTCAATCACCTTTTGGGCATTTTCAATCAGCGTGAGGATATCACCCTTGCCAAGAATCCGGGAGGCAATCCGCTCGGGATAAAAAATTTCGAAATCCTCGAGTTTTTCGCCGGTCCCGACCCAGGCGATCGGTTTTCCGGTGACAGCCTTGACTGACAAGGCCGCACCGCCTCTGGTGTCGCTGTCAAACTTGGTCAGGACGAGTCCTGTCAGGTTGAATTGTGCATGGAACGCGGAAACCGTCTGGACAATCGACTGGCCAGCAGTGGCGTCGGCCACAAAGAAAGTTTCATCAAATTTGACGAGTTTTGAGATCTGCTGGATCTCTTTCATCATGGCATCATCGACTTCCATGCGGCCGGCGGTGTCGATGATCAGCCCGTTGTATCCGTTTTCATCCGCAAACGAGCGGGCCTTGCGGACAATCTCGATCGGATTGTTGAGCTTCATCCCCTGTTCAAAAAAACCGACTCCGGCCTGGCCCGCAAGAATCCGGAGCTGCTCCATGGCGGCCGGGCGATAGGTATCGGCCGAAACAAGCAGAAAGCGATACTGCTTTTTGTGCATGAGGGCGATCTTGGCCGCCGTCGTGGTCTTGCCGGACCCCTGCAGGCCGCACAGCAGGATATTGAGCTTGCCCTTGCGCAGTGAAAACTGCTGTCCTGCTCCGCCCATGACGCGAACCAGTTCGTCATATATCACCTTGATAAACTGCTGTGTCGGACTGACAGAGCGGAGAATCTCTTCGCCCAGTGCTTTTGCAGTGGCGTTTTCGATAAAATCGTCCACAACCTTGACGGCAACATCGGCTTCAAGCAGGGCGAGACGGACTTCGCGCATTCCATCCCTGACGTTGGACTCCGTCAGTTTTTTATTGCCAAAACTTCCCAGAATACCGCTGATGCGGGCTGTCAATTGCTCAAACATGGCTGAGGCCGCTTCCTGATCCTGAAATGAACTGCATACCAAAGGTACGCTCAACAGAGTCGCTGGTCAACCAGGCCTCTGTGCAGGATTACTCCCCCCGCAAGGGGGGACTACGCGGAATTATTGCGGGGCAGATACCCCTGCAATTGAAAAAACCATGCTGCGTGCCAAAGGACGACAACCTCGCCCCCTGCGGAGCAGCGGGTACGTTGCATCCAGTGGCTGGACAAGCGTCCTTCAGCGATAATCAGTGTAGTGTTTTCGCAGCCACTCAAGCCGCGCACGGGCCTCGAGAATCTGCCGCCTGAG
>JAKPMW010000004.1 GCA_029548715.1 Spirochaetota bacterium
GGCCATTGATCCGCCCCACAGCCCGTTCGAAATCATCCTTCGACTGGCGATAGAGCGGGATCCTGGTTCGCGTGGGAACAGCAAGGACTAAAAGTGTCACCTTGCCATGCCAGCGGGGTTCGTTTTCCAGAAACCGCTCCCAGGCTTGCAGCCGCTGGAGCAGTCCCTTGGTGTAGTCCAGGCGATCGATCGAAATCACCAGCCGCATATCACCAAACCACCCGGCAAGCTTGTGGCCGGCATCAGCCTCACCCACGGGGTCAACCCGGGCGAAGCGCTGGGCATCGATTCCCATGGGAAAGACATCCACCTGGACAGCGCGCCCGTTTCGCTCCATGCGGCCAAACGTGTTTTCGATCCCGCAGAGCCTGAGAACACTGCTCAAAAAGTGGCGGGCATAACTCCATGTATGAAACCCCACAAGATCAGCACCCAAAAGACCGTCAAGGAGCTCCTGCCGGCAGGGCAGGAGGCGAAAGAGTTCATGCGAAGGGAAGGGAATGTGCAAAAAAAACCCGATCGTTGCCTCAGGCCATTTTTCACGGATCATACCCGGCAGAAGCATCAACTGGTAATCATGAATCCAGATTGTGTCCTGCGGTTTTGCATGCTTCAGGACAGCCTCGGCAAACTTCCGGTTGACATTGTAATACCCTTGCCATGTCTCACGGCTGTAGCTGGTATAGACCTGGAAGTAATGAAACAGGGGCCAGAGCGTGTTGTTGCTGAACCCGTTGTAGTAGAGCTGGAAATCCTGCCCCGACAGGGCGACATTGATGCAGCCATGCTCCTTCCTGAGCATTTCATCAAGCTGTCTCTTCTGCGGGCTGGTCAGGCCGTCAGCGGGCACCCCGGCGTATCCGATCCAGACCGACGAGGCCGCCATGGTCAACGAGGATATCCCCGTGGCAAGGCCGCCCGTACTCCGGGTTGCGGAAAACCCGCCCCCTGTTTTTTCGATTGTTACCGGAAGCTTGTGTGAAACCAGGACAAGCCTGCCCCGCTCTGTCCTTCGTCCTGCTGTATCCTTCATCGCTTCATCCTATCATGGACCGGCAAGCGGTACAACCCGCAAGGTCTTGTATTTTCCCGGCAGGGAACTATACTTGGGGTGTGGCTTCCGCTGACTGGAGGGGATACAAGATGGATCTGGACAGTGTCAGACGCTATCTCGAGGCACGTGGAATCGTTAAATCGGATTCGGATTGGGAAGATGCAGGCTTTTTTATCAACAGCATCGGACACGGCGACGATGAGGACCCGGCTGCCTTCGGCGCCCGGGTGGCTGCAGCCATGCGGGCCCAGCGCGAATTTCACAATCACATCGAAACCGAGCGGAACAAGATGACGCATCACCTGCGCTGACTGGCCAGGGACACACGCCAACGAGCCCGATAACACGTTGCAGCATGACCGGTCCGCAGGCATGTCACGCTCCCGGCTGCCCGGCCCGGAGTCCTGTACATCCCGGATGGCCCGGAATACCCTGCGTTTGACTCTCCGGTGCAGGCGTGATAGTTTTTTGTCTGCGGCGCGGAGTCAGCGCCAGCATCTGTTCCGTACAAACAACTGGAGATGGCATGCGAACCTTCACAACGATCATGGTCACCGGCGGAGCCGGTTTTATCGGCGGCAACTTCATCCGGCACATCCTCGGCAAAAAGGAATTTGAAGGTCGTATTGTCAATGTTGACGTACTGACCTACGCCGGCAATCCCCTCTCGCTCCGTGATGTCGAAGAGGCCCACGGGACCAAACGCTATATCTTCAAGCGCGCCGACATCCGCGATCGCGAGGCGATTGACCGGATCATGGACGAGTACGATGTGGACTGCATTGTCCACTTTGCGGCCGAGTCCCACGTTGACCGCTCGATCTACGGTCCTGGTGACTTCGTCACCACCAATGTCAACGGGACCTTTACCCTCCTCGAGTCCGCCCGGACCCACTGGAACGGGAAGGAAGGCAAGCTCTTTCATCATGTCTCGACCGACGAGGTCTACGGCAGCCTTGGTGACACGGGGTACTTTTTCGAGGACACCCCCTACGACCCGAAGAGCCCCTACTCCGCCTCCAAGGCCGCCAGTGACCATCTCGTCCGGGCCTGGAATCACACCTACGGCCTTCCGGTTACACTTTCAAACTGTTCCAATAATTACGGACCCTACCACTTCCCCGAAAAGCTGATCCCCCTGATGATCGCCAATGCCCTCGACGGCAAGCCCCTCCCTGTCTATGGCAAGGGCGAAAATGTGCGAGACTGGCTCTACGTGGTCGATCATGCCGAAGCCATCTGGCGCATCATCAGCCGCGGCCGGATCGGCGAGTCCTACAATGTCGGTGGCGAAAACGAATGGAAAAACATCGAACTGGTCAAGCGGCTCTGTGCAGTCCTCGCCCGGACCACCAACCGCAGCGAAGATGAATTCCTCAGACTGATCACCTTTGTCCAGGACCGCCCGGGCCATGACCACCGCTATGCGATCAACTGCGACAGGATCAAGAAGGAACTCGGCTGGAAACAGTCCGTCGATTTCGAAAAAGGCCTCGAGCTGACAGTACGCTGGTATCTCGACAACCAGGCCTGGGTCGAAGAAGTCCGCAGCGGAGAATACTCGCGCTGGATCGAAAAAAACTACGGATCACGATAACACACTATACGTGGATTGCGTTCAGCAGGAGGAGTGGCAGCGTGCCACTCCTTTTTGTTTTGGCATGGACACGGCCTGTCCGGGAAGGGGGCGAGTGTATTCGCTGTCTCAAGACTTTTTTGGGGAACAGCCTCCGGCCCATCAAGCGGACGCTGGTCTTCAAAAAAACTGTTGCATGTCTGGTCATGCACGTCTTCACATTTTCGTGAATTTTTGATTATGTGTTTCGCTGCCCGGCGCCAGCCCAAAGT
>JAKPMW010000035.1 GCA_029548715.1 Spirochaetota bacterium
CAATGTTTGGTGAATGACCAGCCTGTATTGATATTCGGCAACTTTTTTCAACAATACAAAAAAAACAGGAAACCGGGGCAGATTCCCGGAACGTACCCATACAGACACATCCCCGGACTGGAAAGGGGTGTCAGGAAAGGAAGGTACCCCCATGCACATGATTCAGATTGGCCGGCTGATCCTCGCCGGGAGCCTGTTGACGCTGCCCTGCTGCAGCAACTCTGACGGCATGACAGATGAACAGCGCACAGCCGAGGCGGATCCGCCTGCAATCGTGGCAAGCGGATTCCCGACGGCGGTTCCCCAATCGGTCCCCTACCTCGCATGTGATTTTCCGCTTGCCTGCATGACGAACCGCGGTGAGGCTGCAATCACGCAGGGGACCAATATTCCCTGCACCAGACTCTGGGCCAATGCCGGCCAGCGCCTCTATCTGAAGACCGGAACCCTCCCCCCAGGGAAGTACACTCTCAGAGTACGTGGCTTTTATTCAGAGGATGGCCAGCCGGTGCGTGAAAGCATCACGAATTTTTCCGTGGTGGCATCAGGAAGTGTGCAGGACACCAGGGCTCCCGCTGTCATCTCGCAGTCTCCAAAAGACCAGGATTTTTCCGTCTCACCTGCACTCTCCCGGATTGTCCTTCGCTTTGATGAGCCCGTTGATCTCCAGACGCTGGGCTATTCCCTTTCGGATGGGGGACGGGATCTTGCCTGCACCCTTGAGACCTCTGTCCGCCTGACGGATCTCGTTGTATGCACCATCCTTGAGCGGCTTGCGCCCGGGACATCGTACATCTTTTCGCTGTTTGGAATCAGCGATACAGCCGGAAACAGCCTGCCCGTCCATTTTCTGCTCTTTGCCACCGGCTCTGCTGACGGGGAAGAGGGACACCTTGCCGCCGGTCTGGTTGAACACGTTGTGATCTCCGAAATCTGTCCCGGGGGATTTGCGGCAGGCGGTGCATCCGACGAATTTATCGAACTCTATAATCCGGGACTGAGCCCGCTCGACCTTGCCGCCTCAGGGTACCGGCTCTACAAGGCAAGTGCGACGGGCAGCCCCGAACTTCTCTGTGATTTTGCCAATGGCACACACTTCGCGCGCCTTCTTGCGCCGGCACGCATCCCGGCGCAGGGTTTTTATCTCGTGGTCAACCAGGCCGCAGAAACCGCCCTCAGCAGTCAGGCGGATGCCCTCGTCCTGAAAACCAGGATGTCGCTGGCAGCCAACAATACGGTCTGGCTGACCAGAAACGGAGTCCCGTCAGAAGCTTTTACCGTGGATTGTGTGGGCATGGGTCAGGCAACAAGACACGAAGGCCCGCTGGCAGCCCCCCAGCCCGCCAACGGAATGAGCCTCGAACGCAAGGCCCGCCAGGACTCTGACGCTGCAGCCATGGGTTCGGGAGGGAGGGATGAGTTGCGCGGCAACGCACTGGACAGGGATACCAATGCCGCCGACTGCATCATCCGGATGCTTCCCCAGCCCCAGTCATCCAGAGCGGGATACGAGGACTGGTCACGCTGAACACTTCATCTCCCGGCAGGGGCATCTCCGGTTGTACGAATCATCCGGTAGCCCCGCTCGGGATTGTCTGTCACAAGACGCCGGGCGATTTTTTCTGTCTGGGTATTCATCAGGCAATTCCCGTTACGATCAATGACGCGAAACAGCATTCTTTCCCTCCGCCAGCAAAACCGGTCTTACCCGAAAACATTCGGCACACCTCTTCGCCGGCTTGAGTGTCAAGTTTGCGAATCCTGGATCCAGGCCGCAACCCTTTCGGCAACCTCGACCATCTCATACGGTTTGTGCAGGACATCCAGTGCGCCCTTGTCCAGCATGCGCTGTTCGACATCGCCCTGGGTAAATCCGGTATGGATAACGATCCTGAGTTCAGGAAACTCCTTCCTGAGCAGATCAAATGTCTCCTCTCCCCCAAGGCCGGGCATGATCATGTCAAGAATGACCAGATCGGGCATACGCTCACGGCAAAGTTGCAAACCCTGTTCGCCGGTCAGTGCCGTTCGCACATCAAATCCCATCCGCCCAAACCCTTCGCGCAGGGCCCCCCCGATGATTTCCTCGTCATCAATCACGACGAGACTCCCGCGGTGTTCACGCCGGGTGCTCCGGGTGACATGGGCTGCCGGCGCAAGATCGGGGAGAGAGTTGCCAGGCGGTTCGACCAGCGGCAGGAAGATGCTGATCGAGGTCCCGCGCCCCGGGGTACTCGAGAGTTCGATGTCACCATGGTGGCTGCGGAGAATTCCATAGACGATAAAGAGTCCCATTCCCGTGCCGTTGCGGTCGCTTTTTGTTGTAAAAAATGGATCGAAAATCTTGTCAGCGATGGCAGGATCAATCCCCATTCCGGTATCACTGACGGTAATCCTGACGGCGTTTCCGGGCTGAAGCATGCGAAACCGGCGTGCATCCTCTTCACTGATCCGCAGGCGCTCGAGCGAGATCGCAAGCTTGCCTCCTGTGGGCATGGCGTCCCTGGCGTTGATGCAGAGGTTGAGCAAAACCTGGGCCATCTGTGACTGGTCACCCAGAATCCAGCAGTCCTTGTCACAGACGGAATTTTCAAGTGCGATATTTTTCGGAAAGGACTCGCGGATCATGGCCACCACTTCGTCAACCATGGTGCAGATATTGACATGTACGGCACGGATCTGGCTGCTGCGGGAGAATGTCACGATGTGCTTTACCAGCGTCGAGGCCCGCCGGGCAATGTTGTACACAAGTTCGAGAGGTTCAAGGACCTCCTCATCGGTTGTCTTCATCCTGATGACAGTCAGGTAGCTGAAGATCCCGGAGAGAAGGTTGTTGAAATCGTGGGCAAACCCGCTGGCGAGCGTTCCAAGGGCTTCCATCTTCTGCGACTGAAAGAGTCTGCGCTCGAGATGCACATGATCCGTGATATCCTCGAGGTGGATGGCCACGCTTCCCGAATCACGTGAGTGCAGGGGATAGATCGTGATATTGACATGCTTTTCGTCGTTTTCGCCGAACACGATGGTTTCGTTTCCCTGAAACATCGGCTTGTTTTCGCTGATGGTGCGTTCAAAAAGGCTACGCAGGCGTTCGAAAAACGGAATCGCGCCAAAGAGGGGCTGATTGTCCACCAGGCTCCGCTCGATCCTGAAAAACCGCTCGGCGGAAGTATTGACCATGCGAATCCGCATCCGCTCATCGAGCGTGAGGATGCAGAGGGTGCTTGACTCGATGATATCTTCAAGGAGCGAGTTTAGGCGGTTGATTTCATCCAGAGCCCGTTTTTGTTCGGAAATATCCCGCAGGGTTGACAAAATCGAACCGCTTTTTGTGTCCGACTCGCGGATCAGGCACGAGTTGATCATCACCGGGACCGTACTCCCGTCCTTGCGGATAAATTCCTTTTCGTAGTCCTTGGTAAACCCCCAGCTTGAAATCTGGGCGAAAACATCCTCGTTTTCAGTCTGCCAAAACCTGGGGGGGGTTAAGAGTCTTTGATTGGTTCCGACAAGTTCACCCGTTTCATATCCAAGCATTTCGGCGAAGGTCCGGTTGCAGTCAAGAATCCGGCCGTGCATGTCAAGCAGGAGAATCCCGTCGATCATCGAGTTGAAGAGCGTCGAGTAGCGTAAACTGGTCTCCTTGAGGCGGGTCATGTTTTGCCGGAGTTCGGGGACCTGGGCCGCATCATCCTTGAGACGGCGCAATGCCTTGTAGAGGGATACGAACACGGCAATCGCCCCAAGACTGAGGATGACGACTGCGGCATGAAGCAGCATGGTGTACCGGACTGCGGGTCTGGCATGCAGCAGGGCCCGCTCATGCGGAACAAGGAGATACAGGCGTACGGGTTCACCAATGCTCCGGATGGTGTCCCAGACTGTTTCCATCCGGACCCCTTCCTGTCTGGCCCCATTGGTAACGATGACGAGCTCCCGCCGTCCCTTCGCATTAAGCACTACCTGGTCATCAATTCCGGCCGCAGAATCGCGGAGGGGAAGCAGCACACTGACTGGCAGCCCCTCAAGGCGCTGCGAAAATGTGCTGGCCAGGATCTGCCTGTTCTCCAGGGTCAGGATAGCCCGAATCCCCTGCTCCTGCAGGCCTTCAAGCCCTCCCTGCAGACCAAGCACATCCGGAGAAAAGTAGAGGCTGATGCCGGACTCGCCTGCGGTGCGGGCGATCACGTAGGGTGTGCCCGCCGTTCCACTGACAAATTCCAGTCCACCCGGCTGCTTCCTGGCAGAATTGTCCTTGGCTGTATCCGAGGCAATCTGTTGCTCACCCAGCGGATGAAACAGCCGGCGCAGGGTCACCCCCCCATTCAGGTCGCGAACTGAAAGCCCTGTGCAGTGTTCGCCCCCGGGAAAGGTCCGCACCAGTTCCTCAAACAGGTCCAGCCTGTCCGGCACCATCCGGCCGGCAAGTGCGGCAAGCGAGATCGCCAGCCTGCCTTTATCCTCAACATGGCTGACAACCTGCCTGAGAAGGTCGCCGATCTGGCTTTCCTGGATCCGGTACCCGGTCTCATGCATGGCAAAAGTGTGTACGAGCAGAAACAACACAGGAAGGATACAGAGCAACACCACTCCGCCGACAAAGATGCGTCTTGACCGACCGTCCATCCGATTCACGCTCCCAAAAGACTTCGACAACCCAAATTGTACGCCCAAACCCCGGGAAATTTGCGTATTTTTTACGCAAGTGTTTCCATGGAGTGAATCCAGACATATTTTCAGGAGAATACCACGTGTACGATACAACCGACATCACAAAGGGTTTGATGGTCGAGATCGACGGGAACCCCTATACGGTCGTTGATTTCCAGTTTGTCAATCCCGGAAAGGGCAGTGCCTTTACCCGCTGCCGCTTCAAAAACCTCCTCACCGGCGCCGTGCTTGACCGCACCCTCAAATCCGGTGAAAAAATCAACGAAGCCAACGTCGAAGAGCGGATGATGGAATACCTCTACTTCAACGGTGAAAGCTACACCTTCATGGACAGCGCCACCTACGACCAGATAGAGATTTCGGCTTCCAAGGTGGGTGACAATGCCGGCTTCATGAAGGAAAATACCGTTGTGAAGGTGCTTTTTTACAATGATGAGCCGGTTTCAATCACCCTCCCGACCTTTGTCGAGCTTGAGGTCGTTGAAACGATTGTCGCTGACAAGGGCAACACCGTTACAACCTCCTACAAACCGGCCACTCTTTCCACCGGCGGTACGGTTCAGGTTCCCATGTTTGTCAAAAACGGGGATGTCCTCAAGGTCGATACCCGCGACAAAAGCTATGTCGAACGTCTCTGATCAGTGCAAGCGGGTTACCGGCCGGATCACCTCGATCGACACAACGGGCATGACGCTCTGGCGTGAGGACTTCCTCCTCACGCTTTTTTTTTCTGCCCCCCCACCCGTCCGCTGTATCCCGGGAGATATCGTCGAAGCCTGCTTTGACAGCAGCCAGCGCGTTATGGATCTGCAGATCCTCTCCCGCCCGCTGCACCATCATGATGACGTATTGCGCTGGCGCAAGCCGGACGGACAGGGCCGCTCCCGCATGAGCCTGCTGCGCTACCGGCACAGGCTCATGCGCAGGGTCGAAGCATGGTTTGACCAGGAGGGTTTTCTCCAGGTCCAGATTCCCGCAGCCCTGCCCGCAGTCAATCCCGAAGCCCATTTTGATTTCATCAGCGGCGAGGGTTGTATCCTCTCAACTTCTCCCGAGCTGCAGATGAAGCGCATGCTGGTTGGCGGATTCGAGCGGATCATGGCGCTTGGACCCTGCTATCGGGGGCATGAATCCTCGTCACGCCATAACCCTGAATTCTGGATGCTCGAGTGGTATCGCAGCGGGGCCACGCTTGACACGATCCTGCAGGATACTGAATCCCTGGTACGCGAGTGTGCGCTTGAGGCTCCTGCCGTTGACAGCACCGGTCTCTTGACCTGTCCCGACGGGACCGGAGTCCGCCTGACAGGCAGCCCCTGGCCGCGCATTCCCGCAGGACAACTGATTGAAGACGCCCTCGGGATTGATATCGGACAATGCACCGACGCCACCGATCTGTATTCGCGCATGCAGCAGGCGGGTCTTGCTGAAGGGGTGCAGGCAGGCGAGTCCTTCGAGCAGCTCTTCAGCCGGCTCTGGGCTGCCAGTGAAAACAATATCCCCCGGGGAACACCCTGTTTCATCACCGAATGGCCGGCGCCGGTCGCCAGTCTTGCCCGGCTTGATCCTGATCGTCCCTGGCTGGCCGAGCGCGCCGAACTGGTCATAGCCGGTCTTGAACTCTCAAACGGGTTTTGCGAACTGACGGATCATGTGGAACAGCGCAGGCGTTTTGAATTCGAAAGCACAGTCCGACAACAGCGCGGGCTCCCGCCGGTTGCCCCGGATACGGTCTTTCTTGACTCGCTGGGTGCAGGGATGCCCCCCTCTGCCGGGATGGCCCTCGGGTTTGACCGTCTGACCATGCTTCTCTCCGGGACAGACACGATCCGGGACGTCCTGACCTTTGCACAGGACGAGCTGTAGGCCCTGTCCTGCATCCCGGCCTGTTACTGCTGTCTGATCCTGCGCATGGCCTCCCGTGATCTGACATCGATCCTCGCAGCCAGATCGTCGCGTTCCTGGCGGCTTTCGCTCAGGGGAAGCTCAAGCCCGCTTTCGTGGATCAGGCAACCCGTCCGATGCCTCAGGCGGCAGAAGGTTCGCTGCACTTCAGCGGTACCGCAGAGTGTCACCTGGTGTACGCGGGCCCCTGTCTCGCGTGCGATCATCTCGAATCCGAAGAGAACCCGGCAGTACCCGTCCCGGTCACTGCTCCGGTTGATCCCGCCCTCGGGAAAGATCACGACAGGCAGGTCCGCCTTGACATACCCTGCAGCCCTCTGCATTGTCTTCCTGATCCGCTTGTGTCCGCTTCTCCAGATGGGGAGATACCCGCAAAGGCGCATGGCCGTCCCCAAAACCGGAACCTTGAATACCCCGCTGTCCGCAATAAACCGGAACGGAATCTGCAGGGAAACGAGAATGACGGGAATATCAAGATATCCGAGGTGATTGGAAATGATAACTGAGCGGGCTTCCCAGGTTTCATCCGAGCCTTCCCGCTCAACCCGTATTCCACAGCACAACAGGACCAGCCGCGCCCAGACCCGGGCAGCACGGTGGGGCAACCTGCGGCTAACGATCCGGGCAAGGAGCACGACCGGCAAAATAGCCAGCGTCAGGCCACAGACGAGGATCAGCCTGACGAGGCAGAGCACAAGGAGCAGCGGGTTGTATGATCGGGAGAGTGACATCTGTCGATCGTACCATGCCTGCTGGCCTTTTGTCCAATTTTGTCTAAATTTGGAAGACCATGGAAACAGGGAAACACTGGCGTATTGCCCTCATCGGCACTCCAAACTCGGGAAAGACAAGCCTGTTCAACACCCTGACGAATTCGTGGGAGCATGTTGGCAATTATCCGGGTGTAACGGTGGATGTCGCCAGCGGTCTTTTTGTACACCGTGGACACAATTTTGCCATTGAGGACCTGCCGGGTCTCTACAGCATCCATTCGGCAACAGCCGAGGAGCGTGTCAGCGCGGATGCACTGGTCAGGCGCACAGCGGACCTGACCCTGGTGGCCTGCGATGTCACAAATCTCGAGCGTGGCCTGCATCTTGTACTCCAGATCATCGAGACCGGCATCCCCTTATGTATTGTCCTGACAAAAACCGATCTCCTCTCCGATCTTGGCATGCGGCTGGACAGCCAACTCCTTGCCCGGCTGCTCAAGTGTCCCGTCCTGACACTCAGGGACGAGACGGAAAGCGAAAGCTTTTTTGATGCCCTCCTGGCCGCTGTCCTGGAACAGACATCCCCTCCACCCTTCAGATATCCTGTCGAAATCGAAAACGAGGTTGAGCGTATCGAAAAGGCCCTCAAGGCCCTTCGGCCCAATGAGCCGGCAGCCCGGGCGATGGCAACGGCCCTGCTCTCCTCGCTGGATTCCCCCGTTTTGTCACGGCTGAACAATGCACTTACTGCTGAGGTCAGCCAGCTTGTCGAACAGAGCAGGCAGCATCTTGAAACGGTGCATGACGAAACTCCCGCGATGACCATCACCCATGCCCGCTACGGGACGGTCCGAGGCATCCTGCGGGAGTGCCAGACCCTGGTCAGACCGGCCGAGACCGGACTGCACGACTTTTTGGATCACCTCTTTCTCTGGCGGCTGACCGGCATTCCCCTGCTGCTGGTAACCCTCTTTTTCATTTTTTTCATTCCCTTTGTCGCAGGAGCTCCCCTGTCGGAATTTGTGGATGGCCTTTTTTCCGATCTTGCCACGCTGACCCGGGACCACATCGCTCCCGGAACAATTCGCGACCTTGTCTCGGATGGCATCATTGGCGGAGTCGGAGGGGTCCTGGTCTTCCTGCCCCAGCTGTTTTTGCTGTATTCTGTCATCGCCTTTATCGAATCAAGCGGATACATGGCACGTGCCGCCTTTGTGCTTGACAGTTTCATGCACAAGATCGGCCTTCACGGAAAATCTTTTCTCCCCTTTATCCTTGGCTTCGGCTGCAGCGTGCCGGCCATCCTTGCAACCCGAACGCTCGAAAACCGCAATGACCGTCTCGCGACCATGATGGCCCTGCCCTTTATCAGCTGCAGCGCCCGCCTGCCGGTATTTACCCTCCTGATTGCAGCACTCTTTCCGTCCCATCTCGGAGGACTGGTTCTGCTCGGACTCTACGCCTGCGGAATCCTGCTGGCACTGGTATCGGCACGCATCTTCAGGCGCTGGTTTTTCCGGGCCAGGCACGAGCCGGTCTTTCTCATGGATCTTCCGCCCTGGCGCATGCCGACTCTCTTCGGAATCATGCATCAGGCCGGCGAACAGACCCTGCATTTTTTCAAAAAGGCCGGAACCATCCTCCTTGCTGCCGCAATCATCTTCTGGTTTCTCTCGAACTACCCCAAGCCATCCTCGGGCGAACTCGAGTCCCATGGTGCGGCAATCAGGGACCTCTCCCGGCAGGCTGCACTTTTTCGACCGGACCCGGCAAATACCGATCCGGCTGTCATCCGGGCCCATGGCTCGATTCAACAGATCTGGTGCAATTTTTCCAATGCTGTTTCCAATGCCTCACCGCTTTCACAGCAGTACCGCATCGCTGAATCCCGGCGAACCCACGCTCTCGCGAGCGTCAGCAACGCCGACAGTGCCGCGTTTATCACCGGGCAAGGGCTGGTTCGCAGTGAACAGGGCTTGCAGCGTGAAATCCGCCGGCAGGAGCAGGTCTGGAAAGACAGCGTCAGGCAGCAGAGTTATGCAGGCCGGATCGGAAGCATGCTGGCTCCCCTCTTGGCTCCTCTTGGACTGGATGACTGGAAGATTGCCGTCGCCCTCTTGAGCGGGTTTGCAGCAAAGGAAATGGTTGTCACAACCCTCGGCTCGATATACGGAACGCAGGCCGAAGACAGCGAGGGTCTGGCAAGCCGCCTCCGCAGGGATCCGGTATTTCTGGCAGAAAAGCCCGTCCCCCCTTCTGCCGTCCTGATTTCTGAAAACGGCGACCTGCGCCATGCCCGAAGCGGGTTTGCGGTATCCCGCATCAGGGACCAGTACTATCCCGTAAACCCGTGGACCGCAGTGTCCCTGCTGGTTTTTATCCTGCTCTACGTGCCCTGCCAGGCCGCAACCATTGTCTTCGCGAAGGAAGCCGGTATCCGTCTGGCCCTGATCATGATCGTCTGGACAACTCTGGTGGCCTGGAGCATGGGAACCCTGGTATCCCAGCTCGGAAGGCTTTTGGGGTAGCGCCAACTCCTCTCAGGGGCTCATTCCTTCCAAAATTCGATCCCGTTGTCCTGCAAAACCTGTTCAGCCTGTACCCTGTCGGCGACATCAACCACGATGGCAGCCTTTTTGCTGTTTTCGAGAACGAATCCATAACAGTCCTCGATATTGATCTGGTTGCGGGTCAGGATTCCAAGGAGCCGGTGAAACCCACCCGGTTCGTCATTTACAATTGCCACAATCGATTCCTGGATGGAAACGGTAAATTTTGCCTCCCGCAACACCCCCAGGGCACGTTCGGAATCCGTCACAAGAATCCGGACGACACCAAACTCCCCCCCTGACGCAACGGTAATCCCGCGCAGGTTGACTCCGGCATCGGCCAGGATTCCGGTTATCCTTTCAAGCTTGCCCGGCTTGTTTTCCATGAAGACTGTCAGTGTATGTGCCATGGAGCCCTCCTTCAGGCGTTGCGCAGATCGTACACCCGTTTGGCCTTGCCTTCAGCCACCGGGAGACTGCCCGGCTCGACCAGCTTGACAACAGGTGAGACCACGAGGTCGGTGTGCAGCGCATCGGCAATACGGTGCTGGAGGGCTGACAGTTGTTCAAGCCGCCCATGAAACGCTTCGGGCTTGATCTCGACCTTGACAATAATCCGGTCCATGAAATTTTCCTTGACTATCTCGATCAGGTAGTTGTTCCCGATTTCAGGTATCGTCATCAGGACCTTTTCGATCTGGACAGGGAAGATGTTGACGCCGTTGATGATCAGCATGTCGTCGCTGCGGCCGGTTATCCGCTGGATCCGCCTGTGCGTCCGTCCACAGGCACAGGGTCCGGGAATAATCCGCGTCAGGTCCCGGGTCCGGTAGCGGATCAGGGGCATGGCGGTTTTGCTGAGGGTCGTCAGGACCAGCTCGCCCTCTTCGCCATCAGGGACAAGCTCACCAGTCTCGGGATTGATGATTTCGGGATAAAAATGATCCTCCCAGACATGCATCCCGTCCTGGGCAGGGCACTCGAAGGCCACACCGGGTCCACACATCTCCGACAATCCGTAGGAGTTATAGGCACTGATCCCGTAAAACTCCTGGATCTTTTGCCGGACTCCCTCGCTGTGCGGCTCGGCACCGATAAAGGCAATCCGCAGTGAAAGATCCTTTTGGGGATCGACTCCCTCCTCAGCGAAATACGTCATCAGATGCAGGGCATAGCTTGGCAGGATATGCATGACCGTCGTGTTAAAGGTCTTCATGAACCAGATCTGCCGCTTTGAGTTACCCGGTCCCGAAGGGATGGTCAGCATCCCGAGACGTTCAGCCCCGTAATGAAATCCGATCCCTCCGGTAAAG
>JAKPMW010000058.1 GCA_029548715.1 Spirochaetota bacterium
ACCATCGACGTTGACGAAAACATCAAAGCTGGCCTGTGTTCCGGTCACAGTCATGGGCTGCATGACCATCACGCGATGGGAAGGAACGGTAAAGTACTCTTCCATCTTGCGGCCATTGACCTCAATTTTGCCGGATCCGGCAACAATGCGAACACGGGCCACGGAGCACTTCCTCCGTCCGGTTGCCCAGGTAAAGTTTTTTTCAGCCACGGAAATCCTCCTGCTCAGGCCTTGATCTCGAGTTTTTGGGGCTTCTGTGCGGCATGCTCATGCTCGGCACCGCGATAGACGCGCAGGTTGCGCATGATCTTGCGACCGAGCGGCCCTTTGGGAAGCATCCCCTTGATGGCATTGGTGATGACACGCTCAGGATCGCTCGCGAGGAGCTTGTCCAGATCGACTGTCTTCATCCCGCCCGGGTAACCGCTGTAGCTATGGTATTTTTTTGCCAGTCTGTCGCCAGTAAACGCAATCTTCTCGGCGTTAATGACAATCACGTTATCCCCACAATCCATGTAGGGAGTAAAGTCGGGCCGATTCTTGCCGCGCAGGACGGACGCGACATTTGTTGCCAGACGGCCAAGGATCACACCTTCGGCGTCCACGATATACCACTTCTTGTTGATGTCCTTCTCTTTAAGCGTAAAGGTCTTCATGTCCTGCTCTTCGAGTTATTAAAAGTACAGTGCGCGCATGCCGCGACACGTTTCCAGACTCCAAAGATAGGGGGAAGCAGGCCTGCCGGCAACGATTATTTTGCCGCAGAACCGAATTTTTCGCCTGCCCCGCCCAGCTTGTCACCATGGTGACAGGAGACGATCCAGAAGTCCCTCTTCCCGCGCACGCGCCTGACGGATTACCCCTGCCTGCCCTTCGATGCGACCCCTGACCGCGTCCAGTGCCGGGTTGGCCGGGGTTCCCGGAGTTGCTCCCACATCAGGCACCACCCCAGCAGAGGGGACAACGACCTCGTCGAGCTGATCCTTGACCTTCCGGTAGGCATCCCTGAAAGGGGTCCCCCCTTCGACAAGGCGAAACACCTCGTCGGTTGCATAGATATCAGGACTCAGGGCAGCCAGCATGCGCTCCCTTTTGGGCGTCATCCCGCCCAAAAGCGCCCCCACGATCGCCAGGGCGCCCTCAGCGTGGGCAAAAGCGTCAATGATGGGCTTTTTCGTCTCCTGCAGATCACGCGCATACCCCGAAGGCAAGCCCCCGGGAATGGACTTGACCAGCTGTTCACAGGCCTGGACAGTCCGCACCCTGGCCCTGAGGAGTTCCATGATGTCGAGATTCTTTTTTTGGGGCATGATGGACGAACCGGTCGTCAGCCGTTTTTCCACCTCGAAAAAGTCGTACTCCGCCGTGGTAAAGAGCAGCATGTCCGTGGCAAAGCGCCCAAGGGTCATCATCAGTCCACTGACGGCCGCAAGAGCCATCCCCTCGATCCGCCCGCGTGAGTTCTGGCAGTGGATCGGATTGTACTGGACACGGGAAAAGCCGAGCAGGGCAGCCGTCATTTCCCGATCAATCCCGAGACTGACACCATAGCCGGCCCCCGAGCCAAGCGGACAGGCATCCGCTGCCCCGTACTGGGCATACAACTGGGCCGCGTCGTCCACCAATGCCTCGGCGAAGGCTCCGGCCCAGAGCGCAACCGATGAAGGCATGGCCCGCTGCATGTGGGTATACCCCGGCATTGCGATATCGCTGTAGCGCCGGGCCCAGGCGTCAAAGGCCCCGGCCAGCGCCAGTGCCTCGTCAGCCAGACAAACCAGCCTGAGGCGGATAAACAGGCGCATGTCAGTCAGCACCTGATCGTTCCGGCTGCGCCCGGTATGGATCCGCCGGCCGGGCTCGCCGATGGCCGCGGTTACCGTGGTCTCAATCCGGGTGTGAACGTCCTCGTCCTCAGGCTGAATGACAAAGCGGCCCTGGCGCCAAAGCTCCCGGATTGTGGCCAGCTCACCCAGGATGGCATCCCGCTCGGACTCCGCAAGATACCCGCAGGCGGCCAGCATGCGCACATGGGCGGCATTGGTCGCGAGGTCCTGTCCGATGATGTGAGTATCCAAAACAGCGTCATCCGCCGCCGTGTATTCCGCCACTGCCCGGTCGGCCTCAACGCCGCCGCCCTCCCAGAGTCGTGCCATGACCCGTCCTTGTGCATGTATTCCGTCAGACAACCAGCTTTTTGTCCAAACAGTCCGCCCGCTACCTGATCCTGCGCTGTTCACCAAACGGCTGACCCGCCTGGCGCAGCACACTCTCGACCAGATCAGTCTCGATCAGGAGCTTGAGAAACTGCTGGGGCGCTCGCGACATCTCCTCAAACCTGAGGGCAAACCCACGCGGGCGCTCAGGGACATCGTTGGCCTGATTGATCCAGACCACCCGGCCCTTGACGAGAAAAATACAGTCAGGCAGCGTGATCTCAAAGAGCCACGTGCTGTCCTTTTCGACTTCAACCCGGCTGGAGGCGATATAGGCACCGTTGGCCGACAGCGAGACCACCTCGGCCAGACGCACGGTCCCGGGGATCTTCTGGTCCAGGGCATCATGTGCATACAGATTGGCCCGCAGACGCCAGGCCACGCGATGCTCACTGCGCCGCTCCCCCTCCTTGTTGTCGAGGAGCAGCAGCTTTTGGGCCAGATCCGCCACGCTTTCGTGGACATACCCGATCCCCGAACGTGTCACGGGGATATCCACCCGCAGACGGTCAATGGCTGCCTCGGACTCGGCGACCAGGAAGCAGCCATACATCGGGTTGATGGAGCGCAGGCGGACGAGGAGCCGGCGGATCACGCCCGGATCCTCGACAAACAGGACGATTGCATCCGTGTCCGCATGCTGGATATAGGCACGCAGGCAGTCCTCGGCTGACTGCGTCACGATACTGACAATCCCGGCATCCTCAAACCCGGCTCGCAACGGCGCAAACCGGCCAGCCGCATCCAGCACAATTGTCTTCATTCAGCCCCCCGCCAGTGGGAGACCGGCCGCCCCGGAAATACGCACTCGTGGCTGCGCGGTCACTACCTTAGTATGGTACACAGTAGAATATGCCTGCACGGAGCCGTACAATGCAATACGAAAAACTCACCCTGGCCGGGGTCATGGCCTGCTGCCTCGTCCTCCTTGCCGGTTGCGGAAGCAGTACGGGCGGAAGCGCCATCCATTCAACCCCAGCGCCCACTGCAGAACTCCCTGCCACAGGCAGCCAGCCGCACTGGACCCCCCTCGCCCGCCCGGCCACACGCCTGCACCGTCCGCTCGGCCTGATCAAGACCGCCCGCTGGCCCAAGGAGTCCGTCTTTTCACCGGACGGGCGCTACGTGATCGCCACCCCCATCGGGGACATCCGCAGCCTGCTCCAGATCTGGCGTCTGGCGGACATGAAGCTCATCCACGAAATCACCGTCCCGGGCAGCACGGACATCACGGGAGCCGTCGAGGGTGTCTTTACCCATGACGGAAGCGAGTTCTGGTTTTCACGGATGACGACCGCCGAGATCTATGTCATTTCGATGAAAGATTTTTCCCTCAAGAAGCGTATCCCAACCGGGGGCGTCTGGTCCAAGGTCATCGAGTTCTCCCCGGACGGCAGTCTGGCCCTGGTCTCCAACTGGCTCTCCAACGATCTCTCCCTGATCGACACAAGGACCTATGCCCTCATGCGCCGGATACCCACCTGGACCAAGGCCCCGCGCGGGATCGCCTGGACACCGGACAACCGCTTTGTCTATGTGATCAGCTTTGATTCGGGCGAAATCATCAAGCTCGAGCGCCCGTCCTTTCGCGTGATCAAGCGCCATACCACGGGTGGAGCCAACGACCGCCTGCGGATCGACCGCGCCGGGAAATATCTCTACATCGACAACATGGTCCAGTCCTGCGTCTACGTCTGGGAAGTGGCAAGCGATCGGATCGTGCATACAATTCCGGTCGGCATCAATCCCAACAACGTCCGCCTGAACCATGACGAGAGCCGGCTCTACGTCGTCTGCCGCGGACCCAACAATCCGCAGAGCTATCTCCTCCCCAGCCCGAAAAACGGCGAGGTCATGGTCTTTGACGTAAAAAACAAATACAAACTACTGGATCGTTTCGAGGGCGGGAACCAGTCGGTCGGCCTGGACCTTTCACGCGACGGACGGCTTCTCGTCTTTTCGAACCTCCAGGACAGCAGCCTGCATCTCTACCGGGTACTCGATGACTGAGGCCGGAGCTTTTTGGTGAACAGTCTCCAGTCCACTGCGGATGGCTTCAGGCAACTCCCGTTGCATCTCCTGCGCACGCTGCTCGAAGGGGATTGCCGCCCGGTCCTGCTGCATTCCGCACGCCAGGAGCCAGCCGGGAAGACACGCTCCTATCTCTACGCTCATCCCCTGAAGGAACTCTCCGCCGCCCAGCCGGCAGACTGTCCCGCCCTGCTGGACGAGCTGGACCGGGCGCAGGCAGAGGGGCTCTTTGCCGCCGGCTGGCTGACCTGGGAGTTCGGTCACGCCATCCTGCCCGAGACAGGACCGCCGGCGGCCTGGCCCGAAGGAGACCTGGCCTGGTTTGGCCTCTATCGCGAACGCCTGGTCTTTGACCATGAGAGCGGGACGTTTCTTGATCCCTTCCCGTCCTGGGCCCGGGAGACCGTCAGCGCGTGCAACCTCAATGCCACGATGTCAGGCCCGGACGGATACGGCATGCGTCCCTGCCGGCCTTTAATCACGCCGGCAGAGTACCGTGATGCAGTCGATGCGATACGTGAAGGCATCGTGGAGGGCCACTACTACCAGGTCAACCAGACCTTTCGCTGCGAACTTGCTCTCGACTCCGACATGACCGGATTGTACGCACACTGCAGCGGGCGGCAGCCTGTTCCCCATGCCGCCTGGATCGACAACGGCAGGACCCGCATCCTCTCTTTTTCTCCCGAGCTCTTTTTCCGCACTGCGGCAAAAAGAATCACGGTCCGTCCGATGAAGGGCACCGCCCCCCGGGGGGACACCCCTGAAGCCGATGCCAGCGCCGCCCGGACCCTTGCCGCCTGTTCAAAAAACCGGGCGGAAAACGCGATGATCGTCGATTTGCTGCGCAACGATCTGGGCCGGATCGCCCGGCCCGGCTCGGTCAGCGTCCCCCGCCTGTTTTCGGTAGAGACACACCCCACCCTGCACCAGATGACCTCGACTGTGACGGCGCTCATCAGGGATGATGTCAGCCCGGGAGCCATCATCCGGGCCCTCTTCCCCTGCGGCTCGGTTGCCGGCGCCCCCAAGATCCGGGCCATGCGCGAGATTGCCCGCCTGGAGACCACAGCCCGCGGGATCTATTGCGGAGCCATCGGCCATATCGCAGCGGATGGGGATGCCTGCTTTTCGGTCGCAATCCGGACCCTGGTCATGCAGAGCCCCCATGCCGCTGCAGGTTCGCAGGCGACGGTCACGGGCGGGCTGAGCACCCCCCTGCCGGTACAACCCGGTTCTGCCGGGCCGCCCGCTGTTCCCCGGACAGATCAGCCCGAAGCCATGGACATATCGATGCAACCCATTCCACCGAGGGCGAAACCCGCCCCAGTAACCGCCCGCTTCGGAATCGGGAGCGGTATCGTCTACGACTCCCAGCCCGAAAGCGAATATGATGAGTGTCTCCTCAAGGCGGATTTTTTCTGCAGACCGGACCCGGCCCTGCGCCCGGGCCTGATCGAAACCATACGGGCGGACCGGGCGGGCCTGCCGGGACTTGCGCTCACAACCGCCACCGCACCGCTGCCCCTGCTCGAATTCCATCTGGACCGGCTCTTCACCTCGACCGGACGTCTGGGGATCGTCCCACACGACTCGCGGGACGACCTGCGCAAACGGCTTCTTGAGCTCGCCGCCTCGATCGACCTGCCCGCCAGGATCCGGCTGACACTTTCTCCCGACGGGCGTGCCGCCATCTCGCAGCAGCACCTGCCGCAAGCGGACACCCGCAGCAGGATCATCCTCTCCCCCTGGCGCCTTCCGGGCGGGACGCACCTGAGCGACATGAAGACTGCGGCCCGTCAGTGGTATGCCGTGTCCCACGCCGGACTCGATCCGGCCTGCGATCTGGATCTGGTCTTTGCCAATGTCCACAACGAGATGGTGGAAGGCTGCATCACCAATCTCTGGGTCAGGCGGGGAGAATACCTTGTCACACCGCCGCTTTCGTCGGGAGCCCTGGCCGGAGTGGCTCGCCGCTTCCTGCTCGAGACACGGAACGACTGTATCGAAGACAGGATACCACTGGAAGAATTCATGGCAGCCGACGGGATCTGGCTGAGCAACGCCGTCATCGGCCTGCGCCGGGTGTATCTGGCATCCTGAGCCAGCGTCCGCGGGCGGATGCGGCGTGCTTGAGATACCAGAACCTGCAGACAGCAGCAAGCCAGACAAGGGGCGCGAGCCCGCAGGTTGAAAAAACGTTTCCCAGCGCATGAGGCAGGGTTCGCAGGGCAAACCAGCAAAATGCAGTCCTGCGGTAGTGCTGCAGTTGAAACCGGGTCTCATTGACCAGTTTGGAACGAAGGATACCCAGGGTTCCTGCAAGGTTTTGGCATCCCCCTTCCCCACGGTAATGCAGCACTCCCGCCTCACCCGTAAAACGGTTTTCATACCCCGCTGCAAGAACCCTCAACTGGATATCTGATTCCTCCCGGAGCGCGGTCCCCTGGTACCCCGGATCAAATCCGCCGACTGCGTCAAAGGCATCACGCCCCAGGGACCAGTGGCAACCGCGCACGATATCGGCCCGGATATTCCCGCCAACGGGAAGATCGTAGTTGCAGAGGAAAAACGACGCCCCTGTGACCCGCCCCACGAAACGGCCCTGCCAGAGCCAGGCTGCTTCTGCCGGGCGCCGGGCGTACACCTTCTCCACAAGTCGGGCCAGTCCATTTTTCGTGGAACGCACCGAGCCGTCAGGGGCGACCACGGTCTCCCGCCCGCCCAGGCCACCGAGACCGGACAAGCCCCGGCGGACAGCGGCGTGCGTGCGCAGACATCCCGGGAGGACTGTCACATCATCATCAAGGAAGAGCAGCCACTCTGCGGAAGAGATGCTGACCGCACTGTTTTTGGCGACAGTCACGGAAGGCGGGATTCCGGCAAGGATGAACAGCGGGATTTTTCCACCAGCGATTCGCCCTGGCAGCCCGCCTCGGCCCCTGCTCCGTACCGTGACAGGGACAAAGACCTTTCCCGCAGGGCCGGCCAGCATCTTTTTTCTGTCGAGCGGCGGTGTATTCTGGTCAGCAAGGACGACCTCGGCGATCAGGCGTCGCTCGGCCGGCACAAGGCAGGCCAGCGAATCAAGCAGACGGGCCAGCACTGCTTCGGGCCGGCCCCAGGTCGGCACAATGATACTGAAGCGTTTCATCACACGCCCCTTCCGTATTTGCGCTTCTTGAGCCAGGCGAGGAACGGGCGCAAACCGCCTTGCACCAGCAGGAGCCTGAGACACCAGCCCAGCCAGCGACGTACATACCCGAAACGGGTATGGCAATTCCATAACCCGGCCGCCTTGAGACTGCGGACCGCCTCGTGCATTCCCTCACGCTCACGCGAAACCGAGACCCCGCCCCCATCCATCCGCACCACGGGGCGCGAACCGTCATATATCCCTCTCATACCCGCTGCACGCATCCGGCAGAGATGATCGTAGTCCATCCCGATCCTGCATCCGGTATCAAAGCCGCCAACCTGCCGGAAGACCTCGCTCCGGACAAGCATGGTCTGATGGCGATATGGCATTCCCCGCCCCAGATTTTGCCCATCTCGTGCGGCAAGACGGATCTCCCCGGCCAGCCGGTCCGCAAACAGGATGTCGGCATGCACAAAAGCCGCCCGGGAATCAGCCTCAAGCAGGCCTGCGGCCCGGGCGCAATATCCATTATCAATGAAGACATCACCCGCATTCAGAAAAATGATGGCCTCACCACGGGCCCGTGCCAGGCCCTTGTTGAAGGCGTCGGATATACCATCATCCGCTTCGGAGACCCACTCCAGTCTCCCGCCAAATTTCTCCTGGTACTGCTGCAGGACAGCAAGCGTGCCATCGGTCGAGCCTCCGTCAATCACGACATACGAGTCAACCGGAGGAGCCTGCCGGAGAACCGACTCCATGGTCTGAACCAGCTCATCCCTGTTCTGTCTGCAGACTGTCACCACGCTTACCGTCAGGTTCATGGATCCATCCCCAGCAGGGTGCGCACGGCTTGCAGCGCAGCATCGACACTCACCCCGCAAATATCCTCATCCGAGCCGCGAGCAAAGAAGGATTCCGGATCAGCCACCCGAAGAACAGCCGGGGGGACAAGCACTGCAAGGGGTGCCTTCAGCAAGTGATCCGGATAGGGGACAAAGCGCCCGTAATGATTCCCGTTACTGATGCAGACAACGGGTACGGAACAGGCCAGCGCCAGATGGAGGGCCATACTGTCATGACACAGCACCAGTCTGGCCTGCGAAACACGCAGGACAAGCTCCTTCCAGCCGAGGCTTCCGGCCAGAGACTCCCCGCCTGAACAGGCTGCAACTTCCTGGCAGAGCGCACGCTCGGCATTGCTCCCGCAGACAAAAACCTGCAAACCACGAGCGACACAAAACTGCGCCACCCGGCTCCAGGACCCGGCCGGCCAGCAGCGACGGGGATCACCAGCACCGGGGAAGAGCAGCACCGCCCTGCCAGACCCCGCATCCGCCCGCCCACAAAGCGCGGCATGATCGATCCGGCTGTCACGCGGAAAATCCGGCTGCAGACCGGCACAGAGGCCGCCAAAAAAATCCCTCGTCCGGTAAAACTCAAACCCCCGGGCTGCGACAGGGACAAGGCGCGTGTACCAGCGGTCACTCCGCCGGGCAAAACGCGGTTCCAGATTGATCCCGTCGCACTCCGCAGCGATAGCCTGCCCGGCCCGGCTGGCCCGTACCAGGAGATCACCCAGGAGCTCACGCGAGACCACGGGATAGATGAGGAGTACCGGGCGCAAGCGCCGCAGGCGCCGGGCTACGGCGAAAAAACACAGGGGACTCCGCATCAGCCTGCGGCGATCCAGCCAGAGAGCCTCGTCAAAGCACCCGGAGTCAAAATCGAGGGCAAATTCGCGCCAGACCGTATTCCCTGCCAGCACGATCTTCCAGCCTGCCCAGGGCGATGCCTCACGCAGCCAGCGCAGCCAGGGCCGGAAGAGGATGTAGTCCCCGATCGCATCAGGCCGGAGAACCACCAGAACCGGGCGGGCATCGCGCTTGCGCTGCTGTGGTATCACTCGCGCCAGGGCAGCCAGCACAAGCCAGCAGCCCGTGCGAATCCGCCTCACCAGCCTGATACAGATACCCGCCAATCCCATGCAAGCCGTCCTCACCCGCCGTGCGCTATTCAAGTCTGAAAAGATAGAACCCGTGAGGGCCAAAGGTCAGGAGATAGGGCAGGTCTCCGATCGGAGGAAAGACGGTTCCGTCCATCAGCTCATGCGGCACACATCCCGCCAGCTCCTGCAGGTCGAGCATGGCATACTGGCAACTGTTTGCAAGATTGAAGACACACAGCAGGCGTTCGCCATCCCGCTCACGCAAGAGGGCCATGATCCGCTTGTTTTCGGCAAAGAAGAAGCGCAAGGTGCCCGCCCCAAAAGCGGGATACTGCTTGCGTACCCGAACCAGACGGCGCATGAAATTGAGCAGCGAATTGGGATCAGCATCCTGTGCCTCGACATTGACCGCAGTAAAATTGTACAGCGGGTCCATGATGACGGGGGCATACAGGCGGGAGGGCGCACAGCGTGAAAACCCGGCATTCCGGCCGTCATTCCACTGCATCGGCGTGCGTACCCCGTTGCGGTCACCCAGCCAGATGTTGTCGCCCATTCCGATTTCGTCACCATAGTAGAGGACCGGGGTTCCCGGGAGGGCAAAAAGCATGGCATGCAACAGCTCAATCTTGCGCCGGTCGTTTTCCACCAGGGGCGCAAGCCTGCGCCTGATCCCGACATTGCACTTCATCTGCGGATCACGGGCATAGACCGAGTACATGTAGTCCCGTTCGGCATCCGTACACATCTCGAGGGTCAGTTCGTCGTGGTTCCGCAAAAACGTGGCCCACTGGCATGATTCCGGGATCTGTGGCAGACGCTGCATGATGTCCACGATCGGACCATGGTGCTCCTGCCTGATGGCCATAAACATGCGGGGCATGACCGGAAAGTTGTAGGCCATGTGAAATTCATCACCACTGGAAAAATAGGGGACAAGATCCTCAGGCCACTGGTTTGCCTCGGCAAGGAGGATCCGCCCGTGATACCCGGCATCTATAAAGGCCCGCAACTCGCGGATAAAGGCGTGAGTCTCTTCGAGGTTCTCGCAATTGGTGCCCTCCCGCTCGAAGAGGTAGGGCACGGCATCCACCCGAAACCCGTCCAGCCCGAGATCAAGCCAAAAACGGACGATGTTTTTCATCTCATCCCTGACGGCCGGATTGTCAAAATTCAGGTCGGGCTGATGGGAGAAAAAGCGGTGCCAGTAATACTTCCCGCAGGATTCGCACCATGTCCAGTTCGATTTTTCGGTATCCACAAAAATGATCCGGGCATCCCGGTAGCGCTCGGGAGTATCACTCCAGACATACCAGTCATGAAAGGGCGATTCCGGACCCTTTTTGGCCTCCTGAAACCAAGGGTGCGCTTCGGAGGTGTGATTCATCACCAGCTCCCCGATGACCCGTATTCCGCGGGCGTGCGCCTTGTCAACAAACTCGCGAAAATCCTCGAGAGTCCCGTATTCCGGATTGATGGAATAGTAGTCCGCAACATCGTACCCGTCGTCCCGTCCGGGACTCGGGTACATGGGCAAGAGCCAGATACAGTCAATCCCGAGTGATTCGAGGTAGTCCAGCCGTGCGATCAGCCCCCGGAAATCACCGCGCCCATTTCCGTCTTCATCCATAAACGCCCGGATATTGAGTTCGTAGATCACCGAGTTCCGGTACCAGGGTTCATTCATGAGCGGCCTCCATGCAGGCTGTCAGGATCCTGCGTATATCCCGGT
>JAKPMW010000061.1 GCA_029548715.1 Spirochaetota bacterium
CGTCCTGGGAGTGTTCGCTAAAAGGGGAGCGCCAGTTGGCCCGTGCGTGCCTGACAGCCGGGTCTCTTGCTTTGTGCTGGTGAACAGTCTCGGGCTCGATATCTGCGCCGCGGGATACGGATCAGAATGTTTTGATACCGGCAAGGGCTTTCCGGTCAGGACCCGCGTGAGTGTGATATACCTGATACAAACGGGCCAGTGCAATGTGAATCCTGAATACGCAGCAGAAAACCGTATCCCGGATTATTTCCCGAACACTGCATCGAGGGCCGCGGCGAGGCTTGAGGCAAACACGAGGTCTGGGCCACTTCCCCCCTGGCCGGAGACTGTTCCCCGAGCTCTGGCTGCTTCAACATCACGCCGGTTGGCTTCAGGCAGGACCACTGCCCGCACTCCGAGTTTGGCAGCCTGGGCCACGCGTTTGTCCGCCTGGGGGATGCGACGCAGGTCGCCCAAGAGTCCGATTTCGCCCATCACGACGACCGGGCAGTCGGGCACGCGTCCGTGCAGGCTGCCCGTGATGGCTGCCGCAATGGCCAGCTCGGCCGCGGGTTCGTTGATTGCGAGACCGCCCGTGACATTGACAAAGGTATCGCTGTCGCCGAGGTCGATTCCGAGACGGCTTTCGAGAATGGCCCGGATGCGCATGACCCTGTTTGTGTCCACGCCGTCCGTGGTGCGGGCGATATTCCCCGCGACCCGTCCGGTAACGAGGGCCTGGATCTCGGCCAGCAAGACCCGGTTGCCTTCGAGGGCGGCCGTCATGATCGAGCCGGGGCCCTTGGGTGTGATGCCGTCGATAAAAATTCCCGAGGGGTCAGCCACTTCGCGCAACCCGCTGTCCGTCATGAGAAAGACAGCCAGCTCGTTGACATTTCCAAAACGGTTTTTGACACAGCGGATCAGTCTGAGCTCGCGGTCGCGCTGGCCTTCAAAGTAGAGGACGGTGTCCACCATGTGCTCGAGTGTCTTTGGCCCGGCCAGGGAACCGTCCTTGGTTACGTGTCCGGCCAGGATCAGCGCGCACCCCAGGCGCCGGCACTCCTCGGACAAAAACCAGGCGCATTCCCGCACCTGGCTGACCGAGCCCGGAGTGGAGGTCAACTCCTCGCTGTGCACGGCCTGGATCGAGTCGATGATCACGAGGGCGGGGTGCAGGCTGCTGATGGCACTCTGGATGCCCGACAGACTGCCTCCCTCGAGGATGAGGATCCGGCCCATTCGTTCCAGGCTGGCAGGGTCCGGAATGGGGGAGGCTGCCGCAGTCCCCTCAGCCTCCGGAACGAGCTGTGCGTGAGAGGAGGCCAGCCCGAGACGCCGGGCACGCATGGCAAGCTGGGCGGGGGATTCTTCGGCACTGACGTAGAGCACTGACAGATCCTGTCCGGCGAGATGGCCCGCGGTCTGCAGGAGGAGGGTTGACTTTCCGATTCCAGGTTCGCCGCCAGCCAGGACAGCGGCTCCGGGAACAAGCCCGCCCCCCAGGACCTGGTCCAGCTCGTGCGAGCCGGTGGCCAGACGGGGGTGTTCGACCGGGAGGATGGTGGAGAGAGCAACGGGCTGCGCCGGACCTGGACGCGCAGTCCGGCTGCGGGCGTGTGCCGTGCCTTTTGTCTCCTCGGAAAAGCTGTTCCACTGCCCACACTCGGGGCAGCGACCCAGCCAGCGCGAGCTCTCAGATCCGCAGGAGGCGCAGACAAATATGGAAGACGATTTTGCCATGGCTATCTGTTGTCGTTGCGCCAGAGAATGATCGACGGGTCGTTTTTGAGCTTGATTGTCAGGACCTTGAGGTTTTCCAGGATCAGGTTCAGATCGTCATAAAACTTGCGGCTTGAAAACAGGGCGGCCACGCTGCCCTGGCCACTGACTGCCATGTCCGAGAGTCGGACCAGGGTGGCGGTTGACTGCTTGAGGTTTGCGAGAATCGCCGGCAGATCACCCTGCACGGTATTGGCCAGGGTCTGGAGTTTGGTTCCGCTTCCCGCGAATTCGTCTGCCAGGAGATTGAGCTTGCGTGTCGCTTCGTTCAGGTTGCGGAAGGACTGGGAGACATCCGTCCCGCTGGCGATCAGCATCTGTTCGATCCGGCTGGCGGTGTTCCGCACGATGGCGGCGATATCCCGCACCATGGAGCCGTCTGTCCCGCTGGAAATCATCGAGTTGAGGTTTTTCATCAACAGGCCGAATTCGCGGATTCCATCGACCATCGACATGGGGGCCTCACCCTCGATGGTCTCTCCTCCTGCAAGCGGGCGGCCCAGTCCGGTTCCCGAACTGATCGAGACAAAGAGCTCGCTCAAAAAGGTCGAGCTGGTGATTGAACCCCGGCTTCCCGTCGTGAGTTTGGTGCCGTGCTTGATGTGGGTCTCGACAATGGCCAGCCCGTCCTTGATCTCGATGGATGTCACCTTGCCGATCCTGATTCCGTCGGCCAGGCGCACATCGCTCCCCGCATTGATACCCGAGATGGAGGGAAAGCGGACATAGACGGTAAAACCCTCCTGAGAAAAGCTGATTCCCCGGATCACAATATTGGCAAATATGAAGATTGCAAATCCTCCCAAAACGAGGATCCCTGTCTTGAATTCATTGGGGCGTTTCATGCTTCCCTCCCTTTGTGCCCGATGGTGCTGTCCGACCAAAGGGCCGGACGGTTGTAATCGGTCCGTAGGCTTCGCCGCGGATAAACTGGCGGACGTATGGATTTTTCGAGCGCTGGATGCGTTCGGGGGTGTCAGTCTCGATCACTTCTCCCTGATACAGCATCGAGATCCGGTCGGAGATCTTATAGGCACTGACCATATCGTGAGTCACCGCGATGGAGGTGACATTGAGCATGTCCTTCATGTGCAGGATCAGGTCGTTGATCTGGTCTGCCATGATCGGGTCCAGGCCGGTGGTCGGTTCGTCGTAGAGGATGAATTTCGGATCGGCAGCGATGGCCCGCGCCAGACCCACGCGTTTTTGCATGCCTCCCGATAGTTCGGCCGGCTTGAGGTGTGCGACTCCGGAGAGGCCGACCATCTCGAGCTTTTCATCAACAATCCGGTCCATTTCCTTTTGCGAATAGCGGCGCGACTGGATGTGACGGAAGACCACGTTTTCGGCGATGGTCAGCGAGTCAAAGAGAGCCGCGCCCTGAAAGAGCATCCCGAATTCAGAAAGCAGGGCCAGGCGCTCGGCAGAGCTGACTCCGTTGAGTGGCTTTCCGTCGATAAAGACCTCGCCATCGTCCGGGTAGTGCAGCCCGACAATGTGCTTGAGAAGGACCGACTTGCCGCATCCGCTCTGCCCGATGATGACCATCGTTTCGCCGCGGCAGATCGAAAGGTCCACTCCGCGCAGGACTTCCTTGCCTCCGAGCTGCTTTTTGAGGCCGCGGACTTCGATGGCATAGTCGCTTGTCTGGCTCATACCATCCTTCCTAAAAATTGGTTGTCAAAAGGGATGTTAGGACATAGTCAAAGAAGAGAATGGACATGCAGATCATGACAACTGAACGGGTCGTCGATTTTCCGACACCCTCGGCACCGCCCTTGGTGCGAAACCCTTCAAAGCTGGCAATCAGGGTGATCAAAAGACCGAAGACCACAGACTTGATCAGTCCGTTGTTGATGTCACTGATGGTCAGCATGCGCAGGGTGGTCTCAATGTACTGCGCCTCGTTGAGTCCCATTTCGAGAAAGGCCACCAGCATGCCGCCGAGGATGGCGACCAGGTCGGTAAAGAGGGTCAGGAGGGGGAGCACGATTACGCCGGCCAGGACGCGGGGGACGATCAGGTAGTGGACCGGATTGGCCGAAAGTGTGACGAGGGCATCTATCTGTTCGGTGACCTTCATGGTTCCGATCTCGGCGGTGATTCCGCTGCCGGCCCGGCCCGCGATCATGATCGCGCAGAGGATCGGGCCCAGTTCGCGGGTCACCGAGAGCGCCACCACTCCCCCCACAAAATGTTCGGTCCCCTTGACGTTGGACATCATCGCATACCCGGTCTGGAGGGCCAGGATCGCTCCTGTCGAGATGGCGGTAAAAAATGTTACCGGAATTGAATTCCAGCCGATCTTGACGATCTGCTCGAAAAAATTCCTCCGCGGAAAAGGACGGCGGAAGATATTGCGCACCGTCTCCATCAGGAGCAGGGCGATCTCGCCAAGCTGGGTAACAAAATCAAGAGTCTTTGCGCCGACAAAGCGGATCATTCCTCGGACCTCCGCACGCCGTCGTCGAAGCGCATGCACTCGCCGCGGAAGTGGAGGGGAATTTCGCCTTGCGGTCCGTTGCGGTGTTTGCGGATCAAAAGTTCGGCGACGTTTTTTTCGGACTCGTCCTTGGTATAGATGTAATTGCGATGGATAAAGGCCACGATGTCCGCATCCTGCTCAATCGCGCCGGACTCGCGCAGGTCCGAGAGCAGGGGACGCCTGTCCGAGCGGTCCTCGATCTTGCGCGAGAGCTGGGAGAGGGCGATGACGGGAACATTCAGTTCCTTGGCCAGATACTTGAGTGAGCGGGAGACATCCGAGATGATGTTGTAGCGGTCATAGCGGGGAATATCCTCGGGTCCGTCAACGAGCTGCATGTAGTCAATGATGATCAGGGCCAGGTCTCCCCGTTCACTCATCACGCGGCGTGACTTGGCCCGGATCTCGTTGACCGTGATATTGGGTTTGTCATCGATTACGATCTGGGTCTCGTACAACCTGTCAGCGGCATAGATCAGCTGGTTCATGTCGGCCTGGGAGAGCAGGCTCTGCTTGATCCGCGAGTTGTCCACCTTGGCCTCGGCGGTCAGGAGGCGTACGCCCAATTCTTCCTTCTGCATTTCAAGCGAAAAGATCAGGACCGGGCGTTTGCTCTCGATTGCGATCCGGCTGGCCATGTTGAGACAAAAGGCGGTTTTTCCCGAGCCCGGGCGCCCGGCCAGCACGATCAGCTGTCCGCCCGAGAGTCCGCCGGTCAGGCGGTCGAATTCGGAAAAGCCGGTGGTCAGGCCGATCTTGCCGTTACGGTTGCGGAAGTCCTGGATGATCTTGATGCTCGAGTGGACGATACTCTGGATTCCCTCGTAGGACTGGGTCAGGTTGCGGTTTGTTATTTCGAACAGCAGGTTTTCGGCATAATTTGAGATACTGGAGACATCCTGGTCAGCCCTGAGGGCGATGTTGGCGATATCCCCCGCTGCCTTGATCAGGCTGCGCAGGAGTGACTTGTCACGCACGATCTTGGCATAATATGAAATATTGGCCGATGTGGGTGTGGCATCAAGCAGGTCATTCAGGTATTCGACTCCGCCCGAGTCCTTGACAAGTCCGTGGTCCTTGAAAAAATTGGCAATCGTGATGGTGTCGATTGCGGTGCGTTCTTCGTACAGCCGGCGAATGGCGCGAAAGATTGTGCGGTGCCGGATATCGAAAAAATCCGCCTCACCCAGCAGGGTGATGGCGGTGTCAAGCGCGTTTGGATCAATAACCAGGGCGCCGAGGAAGGCTTTCTCGGCGCCCGGGTCGTGAGGAAGAACCCGACTCGCGGCTTCCTGTGTATCCATTGCGATGTATCTCAGTCTTCGTCAGTGGCTGCTTCGGTGCCAACGGGCTCCTCGGCAGTGGCCTCGGCCTCGGAAACCGGAGCCGCAGGACGGGCCACGTACTCCTCGGCATCGCCGTGGATCGAGGTTACGTGAACCTTGAGCTTGGACTGGACGCCCTCGTACAGCTTGACTGTGACCGTAAAATCGCCAAGATGCTTGATCGGCTCGCCGACTTCGATCTTGCGGGCATCAATTTCGACACCCATCTCCCTGAGGGCAACGGAGATCTCGTGTGCATGGATCGAGCCGTAGAGGCGGTTTCCTGAGGAGACCTTTCCGGTTACAGTAACCGAGAGATCGGCAATCTTCTGGGCCATGTCACGGGCAGCCAGGGTTTTCTCTTCCTTGCGCTTGAGGATGGCCTGCTTCTGCCGCTCAAGCCACTTGAGGTTGGTGGCCGTCTTGGGCAGGACCAGCCCCTTGGGCAGGAGGTAGTTTCGGGCGTAGCCGGGGGCCACGTTTTTGATATCGCCTTCTTCGCCGAGTCCGCTGACGTCGGCCTTGAGAATTACTTCCATTTAATTACTCCTTCTCGGGGGTTCGGATATTAGCGGTCGGTAAAGGGGAGGAGGGCAACCACACGGGCGCGATTGATCTCGGTTGAGAGCAGGCGCTGGTGCT
>JAKPMW010000072.1 GCA_029548715.1 Spirochaetota bacterium
AGCTTGATCTCGCGGGCGACCAGCGCTGGTTTGAAGCCCGGGCCAGGGCCCTGCCCGGCCGGCATACCCTGATCATCATCCTGGATGCAACCGAACGCAGAAGGGCCTTCGAGGTCGTGCGCAAAAACGAGGCCCGCTACAGGGCCGTCGTCAACGCCCTTCCCGATGCCGTCTGCCGCTGGCTCCCCGACCTGACCCTGACCTTCGCCAATAACAGCTACTGCCGCCTCTTTGGCCCGCATGACACCCTGCTTGGGCGTCGCTGGACAAGCTTTCTCCCGGCCGACGAGGCAGCTGCCATCGAGGAAAAATACCTTCATCTGGTCAGCGCGCCCCGCCCCGTCACGTACCAGCACTCCGTGATCGACACCAACGGGGACGAGCGCATCCTGGTCTGGAACGAAACCCCCATTTTTGGAACAGACGGACATCTGGTCGAGTACCAGAGCATCGGCCGGGACATAACCGCCGAGCGCCGGATGCAGGACGAGCTGGCCCGCAGGGACTCCATGCTCCACTCGATCATCAGCGCCATTCCCAATCCCGTTTTCTACAAAAACCTGGCCGGGGAGTACCTCGGCTGCAACCCGGCTTTTGCCGAACTCGTCAGTCTTGCCGAACCCACGGTGCTTGGCAAGACAGTTACCGAAATCACAAACCACGGCCTCGCCGAACGCCTCCTCGAGAGTGATGCTGTCATCCTCTCCGGCCAGGACCATGACAGCTTTCAGGTGGATGTGATGACGGCCGACGGGGTCCTCAGACGAGCCATGGTCAACAAGGCCGCCTTTTATGACGAGCAGGGGGGCCTGGCCGGTATTGTGGGGGTCGTGACCGACATCAGCGAGCGTCTCGCCATCGAGCAGTACCAGACCGACACTACGGCCTACCTGACCATCCTCTCATCCCTCCGCGCATCCGGACGGGAGGCAGGGGATTTTCCCCGCCTCCTTGAGGAAATCTGCACCGGTTTTACCATGCTCTCGGGAGTCTGGTTCCAGGCGCGGGCCGACCTCCTGGTCGCGACCGCCGAGGCAGGGGCCGCCTGCCAGAGAGTCACCTTCATCGGGATGGAATCCAGCCCGGGCCGGGGCCTGACGGGAGAGGCCGTCCGTTCGCGCACTCCCCAGCTGTGTCCCGACCTCGGCTTGCTGGATGAGGATTGTGCCTGGCAGCATGCAGCCATCACCGGCGGAATCCGCACCGCCCTTGCAATCTCCTCCCGTGTTGACGAGGAGCTATCGGGCTGCTACCTCTTTTTGGCCAGTCGCCCCGAAGACCTCTCCGAAAGCCGGATCAACCACCTGCGCCTGCTGATCGACGAGCTGATCCGCATCACACAGGAGGACTCCTGGCGAAAACGCGTCTCCCGGCAGGAGACACATCTCCAGGCCCAGTTGATGCAGGCCCAAAAGCTCGAATCGATCGGAATCATGGCCGGAGGCGTAGCCCATGAAATCAACAATCCCCTGACCGGAATCATCAACTATGCCCAGTTGATTCAGGACCGGATGCCGGAGGACTGCGAGACCCTGCGTACCTACTCGGCGGAGATCATCGCCGAAGGCGAACGGATCAGCCGGATCGTACGCAGCCTGCTCGCCTTTTCCCGCCAGGAGCATACCCCTGCCCGGCCCTATCAGGTCAGCGAGATCATCTCGCGCATCAGCCTGCTCTGCAGCAAGATCCTCGAAAAAAGTGAAATCCGCCTGGATGTGGACATCAGTCCCGGG
>JAKPMW010000100.1 GCA_029548715.1 Spirochaetota bacterium
CGGCATCCAGGGCATTAATGATCAGGTTGAGCATGATCTGGCGCATTTCAGCCCTGTCCGCACGCACCATGATGGATGCCGGCTCCAGCGAAAGATTCATGCTGGCGCCCCGGACACGTGCTTCCTCACCTGCAAGGCTGCGCACCTCATCAAGGATCGCTGCCAGATCAAAGACCTCACGTTCCTTGGGGCGCATTCGGGCAAACCCGAGAAACTCGTTGAGGATTCTGGCAGCATGATCCTTGGCATTTTCGAGAATCTCTATTTTTTTCTGTACACGCTCAATCTCTCCCTTTTCGAGACCCTCACGCATGAGCTGCAGATTAATCGACATCAGGTTCAGCGGATTCCGGATTTCATGGGCAAGTCCGCTGGATATTTCGCCAACATAGGCCATGCGCTTGAATGACTCGGCCAGTTCTTCAGACCGCTTGAATTTGACAAAGAGCCGCATGATCAAAAAAAACGACATGCAGAGGAGAACTATCAGGGAAAGCGATCCAAGGAAAACAAGCTGGGTTACCTGATTCCTGTTAAGTTCGATCCTGTCTGTCAGGTATTTTTTTGAAAACCCGACAACAACATCACCAGTCTTTCTTCCACCCTGGATGATAGGTGTGGTAATGGTATAGTACACAATATCACGATCCTTATACTGGACTATCCGGGATGGCCCGTCCTCATTCAGTTCCTCGATGCCTTCACGTTTCTTGTCAAGCATCTCCAAAAGGGGCTGCCCTTCGTGTTCTCCCTTTTCCACATACATGGGCGCACCACGCTGGTCCCTGATGACAATGTGCACAAAATTCCGTTCTTCGGGAAAATTGAGCTGAACCATCCTGCGCACAAGCCGTTCCTGCGGAGTATGCAAACTCTCTCCGTCAATGCTTCTGCTCAACACCTGGGCCAGTTCACGACTCCTGCTGATATACTTTTTCAGCAGATAATCCGGCAGCCATGAATTGATTCCCACAAACGCCAAAAGGGCCAACACGGCAAAAGATGCCGAAATGGCCATGATTGTCCTGATGACGCGTTTTTTAAAGCTGGTTTCCATACAGCGGACGCTTCCCGTCCCCTACCTGTTCCCGACTGCGATAGTATGAATATACTCCAATCGAACCGGCATTGACCTGTACATTGCGGCGACCTTGACTGTAACCCTGGCATCTCCATCCTTGAGAACCCGAAGATTCCACGAACAAAAACCCTTTCCCGCCCTGTCAATCTTGTCAAGAACAGCAATGGCAGGAGTCCCGTCAAGTGCCAGTTTGTCGCTGTCATATTCAAGCGTGGCCTCAACCCTGGTCACATCCCAAAATTTGTTTTCATTTTCGAGCACCACACCCAGCCAGATATTCTCCCGTTCGACAGGAGACTGGGGCAACGCCAGCATCATGTTGAGCGGCTGCCCCTCACGGGTTTTTTTTGTTGAAACCCCCACCGCAATCGCAACACCATCACGCGAGCCTGCCGAAAAGGTTTTTTCCTTCCAAATCATGGATACAGCACTTTTTCCGACAAACTCGTCGCTAAACGAGCTGTCAAGCGAAGGAACAAGGGTACTGTCATTTTTGGAATACCGCTCATGCGCAATCAGCATTTCATCCGGAGTGACAAGGTCACTCCCGTACAGATTGATCTCGAGATTTGCCGGGCTCTTGACAGGCCTTTCGCAGACAAACACCAGACTGGGCACCCTGGCCCCGATCCTGGTTCCCTTTTTTACCAGCCCGGCGCCTGGCAGGCAAAACCCCTCGCCATCCATATTGCCGGCTATCGTGTCAAGCACAATCCGAACACCCACGGAATGCGGACGGGTGTCAGCATTGTGCACCCCAATCTCGACCCTCATCAGGTTGGACAGGGTTGAATAGATACTGCGGTGCAATCTGAGCTTTTGCTCAAAGCGAACACCACGAAACTCCCAGACTGAAAGAATTTCGTCCCCGACCTTTTTTGAAAAGGTCACGTTTTTTCCAGCACTGGATCCATACCGGGCTGTCGCCCCATCAACACTGACAAGGACATAACTTGTCCCGAAAGCATCATTGTTGAGCAGGGACTGATTGTCATCCGTGTCTGTGGCAGGATCCCCACCGGTAGTCCAGAGACGGAAATTTCCAACGATATCAGTCTCGAACCGAATGAGAGCATTCCGAACCTCTACGGCATCCAGAAACACCGCGGGAATGAAGAGCAGCAAGGTTGTCAATACACGTTTCGCGTTCATTGCCACCATCTTGCACTGTTATTGCGGGCTGGTCAATGAAAAAGTGCACAGGCAAGTCATTGGGACGGGACAGAGGGAGGAGTAGAATCCCGGATTGAAAGGTGTGCCTAACTTTTTGTAGCTGCGTAGAGGAGGTGGGAGGATTTGGGGATAAAAAAAAGCGAGGCTGCCAGATAACTGGCAGCCTCGCGGTATAAGTGCAACCCCGGCAACGTCCTACTCTCCCACAACACGTATGATTGCAGTACCATCGGCGATGAGGAGCTTAACGACCGTGTTCGGAATGGGAACGGGTGTGGCCTCCTCTCCATGGTCACCGGGAATA
>JAKPMW010000128.1 GCA_029548715.1 Spirochaetota bacterium
TGGCCAAGGCACTCAAGTCCGTCGATGCCGAGGTTCAGGCTGATGTGGCCAAGCGGATTGCGACCATGCAGCGTACCTCGCCGGACATTCTGCGCGAGGTCGAGCGTGTGCTTGAACGCAAGCTCTCTACACTGGCCAGCGATGACTACACGACTGCCGGCGGGATCGATGCGATTGTGGATATCCTCAACAGCGTTGACCGGAGTACCGAAAAAGCCATCATCGAGCAGCTTGAGGAAGAGGATCCCGATCTGGCCGAAGACATCAAGAAACGGATGTTCGTGTTTGAAGACATTGTTCTTCTCGATGACCGCTCGATCCAGAAGGTGTTGCGCGAAGTGGACGGTCAGGAACTGGCCAAGGCACTCAAGTCCGTCGATGCCGAGGTTCAGGACAAGATCTTCCGCAATATGTCCAAGCGTGCAGCCTCCATGCTGCGCGAAGACATGGACTTTATGGGACCGATTCGCGTCAAGGACGTGGACGAGGCCCAGCAAAAGATTGTCAATATCATACGCAAGCTCGAAGAGGCCGGCGAGATCGTCGTAGCACGTGCGGGAGAGGACCAGCTCGTTGTCTAAGACCGTATTCAAGGCTGTCGAGATATCAAAGCTCGGACAAAAAGTGCCGCTGGACATGCCGGTGGCCGTTGTGCAAAAGGCCGAGGTTGAAGAAGAGCTTGAGTATCAGGGCCCTTCCATCGAGGAGATCGAGGCCGAGGTCGCCCGGATGCGGGCTGATGCGCAGGCCGATGTCGAGCGGGCCGAGCGGGAAGCAAAGGAACGCTTTGAGCAAATCAGGACCGATGCCGAAAACAACGCCTTTGACCGGATCAAGAAGGCATCGGATGAGGCCAAGCAAAAGATAGCCGAGGCCGAGCTCAAGGCCCGCGAGATTGTCTCCGAGGCCGAACTCAAGGCCAAAGAAATCATGATGGAAGCCGAGGGCAAGGTTACCGAAATCGAATCCCAGGCCCGTGACCGGGGATATGATGACGGCCGCAACAAGGGATATGACGAGGGCAAGGAAGAGGTCACCCGGCTTGTCAACTCCCTCAACCGGATCATTTCGGCCACCATCGAGCGCCGCGGGGAGATCATCAAAAATGTCGAGCAGCAGCTTGTGATGATCGTGCTCCTGATCGCACGCAAGGTGATCAAGACCATCTCCGAGCATCAAAAGGGCATCGTGATGCAAAATATCCGCGAGGCCCTGCGCAAGGTGCGCGGGCGGACGGATGTCGTCATCAGGGTCAATATCGAGGACCTTGAGCTGACGACCGAGCACAAGGAAGAATTCCTCAAGCTGGTCGAGGATATCAAAAATGTCACCATTCTCGAAGACTCGACTGTTGACCGGGGTGGCTGTATCATCGAGACCGACTTCGGGAACATCGATGCCCGAATCGCCAGCCAGTTTCAGGAGATCGAGGACAGGATCAAGGAACTCATGCCAATTGCCGTACACGAGGGGGATTCGCACTCGTTGTAATGCACAGATGCGCTGCAGCCCTTGGGGAGGGGATGGATGGCAGAAAATCAACTGGACAGGCTCGCTCCTGTCGAGCCGGCCGTGGATGCGGCTGGCGAGGCCGGTTCGGGGTATGTCGATGACAGTGTAAAAAAAGAATACGAAAAATATTATCGCACGGATAATCCGCTGTCGGATGTTCATCTGTCAAAGTACAGCGCGATGATCGAGACAATTGATCCGATCAAGTACAACGGGCGGGTCAAGAATGTGCGCGGCCTTGTGATTGAGGGCCGGGGGCCCGAAGCCTCGGTCGGAGAGGTCTGCAAGATCCGGATCACCCCCGGGCGTGAAGTCCTGTCCGAGGTCGTCGGCTTCGAGCGCGACGTGATCAAGCTGATGGCCATCGGCGACATGGAAGGGATAGCCCCCGGCTGTCTGATTACCGGGACAGGGCGCGGGTTGACGATTGCGGTTGGCGACGGACTCCTGGGACGTGTGCTCGACGGGATCGGAAGGCCGATCGACCGCAAGGGAACACTCAATGCCGAATCCTGGCGCGGGATTCATGCCGAGGCACCCGACGCACTCACACGCAGGCGGGTGACGCAGCCACTCTCGGTCGGTGTCCGGGCGATTGACGGAATGCTGACTGTCGGGCGCGGGCAGCGTGTGGGCATCTTCTCCGGGTCCGGTGTGGGCAAGTCCACCCTGCTGTCGATGATGGCCCGAGGGACCGAGGCCGATGTCAACGTCATTGCCCTGATTGGCGAGCGGGGCAAGGAGGTGCGGGATTTTATCGAACGTGACCTCAAGGACGAGGGACTGGCACGCTCCGTTCTGGTCATTGCCACCGCCGAACAGGAACCTCTCGTCAGGCTGCGGGCAGCCTTTGTCGCAACAGCGATCGCCGAGTTTTTCAGGGATGAGGGCAAGGATGTCCTGCTCCTGATGGATTCGCTGACACGGTTTGCCCAGGCGCAGCGTCAGATCGGGCTTTCGATTGGAGAGCCGCCGACCATGCGCGGATTTACCCCCTCTGTGTTTTCGCTTATCCCCAAGCTGGTCGAACGTGCGGGGACGAGCGACAAGGGTTCTATCACCGCATTTTACACGGTCCTGGTTGAGGGAGATGATGTCATCAATGACCCTGTGGCTGACTCCGCGCGTGGTCATCTTGACGGGCATATCGTTTTGACGCGTGACCTTGCCATGCGCAATCACTATCCGTCCATCGATATTCCCGGTTCGATTTCGCGTGCCATGATCGATCTGGTTGATGAGGAGCACATGAAGCATGCCAATCGCCTGCGCGAGATGATCAAGGTCTACCGCGACGCCGAGGACCTGATCAATATCGGGGCCTATGCACGTGGCTCGAATCCAAAAATCGATCAGGCAATAGGTTTGCAGGACGGGATAAACGCGTATCTGCAACAGGGGATCTTCGAGCGCAGTTCGGTCGAGGATGCCTCCGCACGGCTGGCCGGGCTGTTTGCAATGCCGGCCCGGGGAGGCAAAGGCAGCGGGCCCAGGGGCAGGGCGGGTGCACGGTAGTTTTTTTGAGGAACAGTCTCCGGCGGGTTGTGTGTGATGCATATTGCTGGCGGCGCCGAAGAGAGGTACAGGGATGGGGAAGTTTCAGTTTACATTGCAAAAGGTTCTTGAACAGCGCCTGCGTGTCGAGGACGAGAAGAAAAACGAGCTGGCCCGGGTACAGGGCATGATAAACCGTGAACATGTCCGCATAGAGGACCTGTCACACTGGAGAACCCGCGTCAAGCAGGGCGGGCCGCGGGCGCTTGATATGGCTGGTACGATGCAGCTTGTGCTCATGATGCAGGGTTCGTGCGACCGGGCTGCCGCAGCCCGGAAGCGGATTGATGGTCTCAAGCCTGCGCTCGAGCGCGCCCGTGCTGCCTATGTGCAGGCACGGCAGGAGCGGATGGCTATCGAAAAGATCCGCGACAAGCAGAAGGCCGAGTTCGAAAAAAAAGAGAGGCTGGCCGAGGTTCAGCAGTTATCGGAAATGGCCGAACAGCAATATATGAGGCGTGATATGGAGGATTTACATGCTTGAAGGACTGGATGACGTTCTTTCCAGGATTGACACGATCCAGAAAAAGATCAAGCGACTCTCGGGGTACGATGAGCGCTTTGCCAATGCCCTGCAGGAGAAGCAAAAAAGTGAGGGTGAGGGTACTTCTGCTGCTGACAAGGCGGCACTGGATCTGACAAATACCGATATCGATCCGATGACCGATGATCCCCTGACCGGTACCCCGAAATTTGATGCAGTCAATGCCATCCGCGAAGCGGCTGTAAAGAACCAGCGGGTTCGGGAGGCCGTAGCCCCTCGGGCCAGTGATATTGCCAGCCAG
>JAKPMW010000134.1 GCA_029548715.1 Spirochaetota bacterium
CGCCTCTATCCGGTCACCCCTTCAAGAGCCAGCCGTCCCGCGCCCCTCTCGCCTGTCAGCCTTCCATCCAGCACGACCAGAGCGCCATTGACCATCACCGCATGGATTCCCTGCGGTGATCCACCAGAAACCGACTCGGCCATGTCGGACCCGAACACCACAAGGTCAGCCTGCAGCCCCTCGCGAATCAGCCCCCGATCCGCAAGGCCCAGCCAGGCTGCAGGCCCCGCGGTCATCTTCCTGACGGCATCCTCGATCCGGATCAGGTTTCGCTCAAAGACGTAGCGCTGGAAGACCCGCGGAAAACAGCCGGACACCCGCGGATGGGCTCCCGGGCCAAAGAGTGAATCGCTGGCAATGCAGCCGGCAGGGTGACACAGGATGCGCATGACCATCTCTTCCTGTGTATACTCATCCAGCATGCGTACATCCCCGGCAGCATCCCGCAACACCTGGCAAACCAGCCCGGCGGGGCTGACAGCCCGCTTTGCTGCAGCCTGATCCAGCGGAACTCCAAGACAGTCATCCGCTGCCCCATGGGCGGCACCCGTGATCCTGATATTTTCCCACCCGACCAGCTCCGGCAGATTATCCCAGGGGGCGCCAGGCTGGACCGGGAGTTTCCCGCTCCAGAGTTGCTCAAGTTCGTCAATCAGACCAGGCTCGGCAAGCCGCCTGAGCAGCACATCCACACCCTCACGGAGAAGCCAGGGCGGCACGAGGGAGAGAAGACTCGTACTCCCCCAGGTATAGGGATAATGATCGAAGTCCAGACCGTAGCGCTCGATCAGGCCAAGCACTGCCTCAAGCTGAACGTTATTTCGCCTTCCGATTGCCTTGAGATGCGACAGATGGAGCCGGACCCCGGTCTGCTCGGCAAGATCGATCATCTCCCGAACCGCCGCTTCAAGTTCATCACTCTCGCTCCGGACATGAACCGCCAGCGGTCTGCCATACCGGGCAGCGGTCCGGGCCGCCAGCTCCAGTTCATCCCGGGTTGAAAACATAGCCGGAAGATAGATCAAGCCAAACGAGAGCCCGCCAATCCCCGCAGCAAACCCTTCTTCGAGGGCTTCGCGATAGCGGACAAGGCCCTCCCTGCCAAGCGGTGCGGGCGAGTCACCCGCAATCCCGTAGCGCAGCGTGCCGGCACCGATAAAGGGCCGCAGATTGAGAGCCAGTGGCCGCGAGGACAGTGCCCTGATCCAGTCGGCTGCGCTGTTCCAGCCCCAGTCAAAGGCAGGGTTCCCGATGACCGAAATGGACCGCCAGGCCGGACGGTGTTCCCGGGGAAGAGGAAACACGGACAGACCACACTGCCCCGAGACCTCGGTCGTCACACCCTGGAGAATCTTGGGATCAAGCCCCCCCTCCTCCATGATCGCGAGGTCCGAGTGGGAATGACAGTCGATAAACCCCGGCGCCACCCAGCGTCCACCCGCATCAAGCCTGCTGTCGCCGGGCAAGGGCTCAACCCTCACCCCGACACGGCAGATGCGCCCGTCAGCAATCCTGATCTCGCCCCTGTACGGAGGAGCTCCACTGCCATCAACAATGATTCCATTTGTAATGAGATATTGCATTCCCAGCCCCCCGGCCAGTCAGCGACCTGCGGTCCCCTGGCGCGCTACATGCCCGGACAAGGCACGCGCGAGCGCCGTGTATCCCCTGGCCGCCGCCAGCACCTGACTAACCTCGACGTATTCATCTGCAATGTGGGCACAATCCTCCCGGGACGGCCCGAAGCCCAGTGTGGGTATTCCACGGCGGCCCGCACTCTCGCTCCCGTCGGTACAAAATCCCCAGGTGCGGATTTCGGCAGGCAGACCGGCCGCAGCAAGGGCAGCCTGGGCCACCGCCCTGAACGGGTCCTCCGCGGAGACGACCCAGGCCGGGAAAAACCGTCTGGCCTTGAGCGTTTTCCCGGTCCACGTTTTGAACTCTGCCTCGACAATCCCGGCCTGCGCCGAGATACCCGGGCATGCCCCCACCTGACGTTCGAGCAGAGCGCGGAGGGGGGCGATGACATCCTCCTCCCGCTCGCCGGGCAAGACCCGCCTGTCCCAGGTGCTCGTACACAAGGCGGGAATCACCGAAGCACCAGGCCAGGGTGAGGAAATGACATCCACCGGTTCGAGGATGGCCGGCCCAAGCAGTGGATCATGGGGCAAACTAATCTGGTCAATGGAAGAAAAGATGGAGGCAAACCCGCGCACGGCATTCAGACCGGCCGAGGGGCACGACGAATGAGCGCTTTTGCCATGAACCTCAAGCCTGATTTCGGCCCGGCCCTTTTGTCCAACGGCCAGCTCCAGTTCGGTTGCCTCTCCCACAACAACGACATCCACCGGGCAGGCGTCAAGCAGATGACCGAAGGCCACTCCCTCGAAAATCTCTTCGCAGACAACCGCCGCAAGAACAAGCTCACCAGGGAGTTCCTTCTTTTCGGGAACAAGCGCAGCCAGACCGTGAGCCATGGCAACCAGGGCTGCTTTCATGTCGCTTGTGCCCCTGCCCCAGATCCGGCCGGCGGAGACCTCTCCGCCAAAGGGGTCCCTGGACCAGAGAGCGGGATCCCCCTCGGATACCGTATCGATATGACCTTCAAAGCAGACACGCCCGCCGGGTCGTCCTCCACGAATCACGGCCACAAGATTCCCGACCGGGTCCGTACAAACCTCGTCAAAGCCCAGCCTGTGCAGGAGGGAGGCAAAGAGCCGGACAGCCCCATCCTCCTCCCCCGAGAGGCTGCGTTGCTGTACCAGCAGGGCAACATCGGCAATCAGGGAAACATCATCTATCAAGGAACACCCTCCAACAGGGAATACCCTTTATTCAAGGTAGACAAATTCAGCCCTGCCCGGATGCACGCCAGGGGGGTGGAAAGGGAAGATCGGGCTGGAGAACATCCTGTTCGCGGTGGTCAAGACCCGAAACGGATACCCCGACAAGTCGCAGGGGCTCATGCCCCGCCCGTGTCCTTGCAAGAAGCGCAAGGGATTCGTGAAAGATCACCCGCGCATCCGCTGTCGGACGGGGCAGGGTGTGCGAACGGGTTACCGTGGCAAAGTCCGCCGTCCGAACCTTGACCGTGATCGTGGTGCCGGCCACACCAGACGCATCCATCCCGGCCGCGACTTCCCCGGCCAGGGATTCAAGAATGTCCTGGATCTCTTCAAGACTCTCAATATCACGCTGAAACGTGGTCTCGCGGCCGTATGACTTGCGCTCGCGCTCGGGCTCAACAGGCCGTTCGTCAACACCCCGCGCCATCTCCCAGAGGAGGATCCCCGTTTTTCCAAAAAATCGGACCAGCTCATCCCGGCTCCGGGCTGCCAGGCCAGCCCCATCACAAATCCCCTTGCTGCGCAGCCTGGACGCGGTCACCTTTCCCACGCCCCAAAAGCGCTCAATGGGCAGGGTCGCCAGAAACTCGCGGACCATTGCAGGCTGAATGACCGTCAACCCGTCCGGTTTGTCCATGTCAGAAGCGAGCTTGGCCAGAAATTTGTTTGCGGCCACACCGGCCGAAGCAGTCAGTCCGGTTTCCCGCACAATATCCTGCCTGATGCTGTGCGCAATCGCCCGTCCGCCTTTCATTGGGTCCGGAGCCCCGGTTTCAGCACCAGTCCTGCTTCCGCAAGCGGCAACAAGGGCTCTCCCGACAGGCATCAGATGTCCCGGGCTGGCATCAAGGTAGGCCTCGTCCAGTGAGAGCGGCTCGATGCAGTCCGTATAGCGGGAAAAAATCCGCCGGATATGGCGTGATACGATCTCGTAGGCGGCAAAGCGGGGACGGACAAAAACGGCCTGGGGGCAAAGCCGCCAGGCCTGACTGCAGGGCATCGCCGAGCGCACACCAAAAACCCTGGCTTCGTAGGAACAGGTACAGACCACACCCCGCGAATCGGGCGGGCCGCCGACCACGACCGGCCTGCCCCTGAGGGCCGGGTCATCCCGCTGTTCTACAGCGGCAAAAAACGCATCCATGTCGATATGAATGATGACTCGACTCTCTTCGCTGCCCTGTCCCATACCCCCTCACCCGGATTTACAGTTTTCCGAGATGGCCCTCAACCACCGCCCGCTGGGCGTAATTGGGCACATCCGCAAGGAGCCGGGTAAAGGTCGCCCGGGCCTCGGCATTCTTCCCCTGCAGCATCTGGATCTCTCCGATCCGCTGTCTCGCCAGCCCGTTTTTGGGTTCAAACTGGAGAAGCTTGCCAAACTCTTCAAGGGCCGCATCGTAGCGTTTTGAGAGCCTGAGGGCCTCCCCGAGATTGAAGCGTGTGTCGAGGTCTGCGGGCTGCAATCCGAGCGCAGTCCGGTAGGCGGCAATCGCCTCGTCAAAGAGCTGCTGCCCGGCCAGGATCAGTCCCTTGCTGGCATGGGCCCGGGCGTTGTTTCCGTCACTCGCAACCGCCTTCTGGACATGCTCCAGTGCCTTTTCCGGCTGCGAAAGCAGGCGATACACCCGCGAGAGGGCGATATTGGTCTCCACGTCTCCTGCATTGGCGGCATGTGCCTTGCTAAAATAATCCAGCGCCTCCTGCAACCGGCCCGCCTTGATAAAGGTGTTTCCAAGATTGTGGCTGGCCTCGGCACTCCCGGGCCTGATAACGAGAGCCTTTTTGTAGGCCTCAACCGCCGGCGACCATTGGCCCAGCTTTTCGTTCATCCTGCCGAGATTGTACGCTGCAACGTAATTTTTCGGATCCTTGTCCAGGGCACGATTGTAATACGCCGCCGCAGCCTGATAGCGGCCCGAACCATCCGAGACAAGACCGAGATAGACCAGGGCATCCCCGTTGTCGGGCTGGCTGCGCAACACGGCCTGGAACTGCTGTTCTGCGGCCTGATAGTTTCCGGCCTGGTAATAAAGGCGCCCGAGGTTGAACAGCGGCTTGTCATAGCCGGGCTGGGCCTGCATGGCCTTTGTGTATGCGCTCACGGCTCCCGCCGAATTACCCAGTTTTTCCTGGGAGAGTCCGAGGTTGAACCAGGCCTTGGCAAAGCTCCTGTCGATGGCGACTGTTCGCTGAAATGCATCCCGGGCCATCTGAAAGGCACCCCGCCTGTAGTAGATATATCCCAGGCGGTACCAGGCCATCATGTTTTCAGGATCGTACTGAACCACCTTGCGGTACGAATCCAGCGCACTGTCGAGCTGGTCACGCTCGAATGCCACCTCGGCCTTCGTCATGTGGGCGCCGGCATCCGTCGGAGAGAGGGCAAGCGCACGCTCCGCATCCGAAAGCGCGTCACCCATCCGGCGCAGCCTGAGATTGGCGGTGCTCCTTCCGGACCAGGCATCCGGATTCTTGTCATCCTTGTCCAGCGCTTTGGCAAAGGTATCCCGGGCTGTGCTGTTCTGGCTTTTCAGCAACTGCTGCCGGCCCTCACGGACAAGCTGGCGGGCGGCCTCGCGCGGATCATCGCTTCGCTCCCGTGTCCCGTTTTTCCGGCTGTCAGCCTCGAGCTTGCGCAGCAGTTCACGGTCACGCGGCGACAGGCGGGCATCATCCCGGTCCGGCCGGTCATCACGGATACGGACATCATTCCGTTTCGATGATTCGTCAGCCTTGATCCGGTCAGCCAGACGCGTCCGCCTTGAGGCGATTTCCTTGCGGAATTTTTCAGCATCCGCATCGCCAATCCCGGGATTTCCACCGGCATCAAGAATATCGAGGGCCTGATCCAGCTTGTCCAGCGCACGCTGTGCCAGGCCGATCTTTTCGTCATCGTCGGCACGACGCACGAGCCTTCTGATCCGGGCCGCGGCATCTCCACCACGCGCCGCATCCTCCCGACCCTGCTGTGCATCCCGCTTCATCTCGTCAAGTCTGCGGGCCAGATCATCCAGCCCGCGCAGACGGGTCTCATCATCCGCACCACCGGACCGGCCTTCGATCTGCCTGCGGAGATCGGCCAGTGCCCGGGCTGCATCATCCAGCCGCTCAATCGCCCGCTCATACCGGCCGGCCCGCATGTCGGCCCGGGCCTGCTCGATCAGCCCGTTTACATCCGCAGCACCCTGTCGCAGCCAGAGGACCAAAACCGCCGCCAGTACCAGCAGCGAGAGCGCCACCAACCCGCGCTTTCCGTCAACTATCCGGACCTTTTCTGCCTTGTGGGCGGAAGGCTGGGCCTCAGCCACCTTGCGCGGCCCGGATGCACGGGTACCGCTTTGACGCCTGCCTGCTGAGGGGGGCAGGGATCCGCCCCCCGTCGTTTTTCGTGTTGCCATGTAGTACTCCCCTGGATCTGGATCAAGTCTGGCTCGCCCGCCGCGGGTTCAGTTTTCGATGTCCTCGCCCTTGTTGTAGTCGGCCTTGTCCTTGCTTTTGGTGGTCACATCATTGACTTTGGTCGTCACGTCTCCGGCAGTCAGCACGGGCGACTGACGATTGGTTGAAGCCGCGGTTTTTGCATTGGTTGCGCTCGATCCCGCCAGCATGGCTGCAAGCCTGTCCCGCAGGGCCTGCTTGCGGGCATCTTCCTCGGCCTGGCGCTTGTCAGCAAGGGCCTTTTGCTGGGCAGGAAAAAGGAAATTGGTCTGCGACAGGAGGGCGATGGCCTTGCGGATGGTATCGGCCTGGGGATTGGCCGGTGCCTCGGCGAGATAGCGCTGCCAGGACGCTATGGTGTTGGTCTTGTCGGAAAGCTGGTACCAGGCCCGCCCCATCTCGAGCCAGGCCTCAACCAGCCGGCTGTCGCTGTCAAGCGAACGACGCAGGCTCTCCAGTGACTCACGGTATTTTCCGCCATGATACAGGGCCTGTCCGATGTTGAAATGAAAGATCCCGGGGCGCCCGGCCAAGTCAAGACCAATGCGGTAATACGCAACGGCCTTGTCAAACTCGCGCTTGTGCGTGTAGATGTTTCCAATGTAGAGATAGCAGTCGGGATTTTCGGGCTGCTCCCTGACAGCGGCAAGAAGGGTGACCAGGGCGATTTCGTAACGCCCGGCGAGATAGTGCTCCCGACCCTTGACAAAGGGATCATTCCCGCCAGCAGCACCCAGCATGGCAAAGATCAGCAGCATCAGTATCAGGGTCTTTCTCATAAACGCTCCCCTCCCCTGTTGATACTATACACTATCGGCAGATGAAGAACACAGGGTAAGCACAGGCGTCAGTGTTGACAAATCCGGCCCTGGGGCATACTATTTTTTTCATGCTCTGTACTGCAACCGCGCCCGCGTGCCGATGATCTGACAAAAGGGCGCACCCATTCTTCGGACGAGGACGGCATGGACGGTATCTGGATATATCTTGGCGCGACAGGACTCATCTTCCTGCTCCTCACGTTCTTTTTTGTACGTCATATCTGGAGTCCACGCAAGCTGGACTACATCACCAAAATGATCGAGACCGGCCAGTTCAAAAAGGCGGCCCGCGAGGCCCAGCTTTTGATCAAGAAGAACGAACGGAATCACCGGGCGCATTACATGCTGGGCATGTGCTACTTCCACTCAAAGCAGATGGAACAGGCCATGTACGAGTTCCGTCTCCTGACGCGCCTCAACCGCTATGATGATGCCGTCAAGGAAGAGGACGTGCGCAACAAGCTGGCCGAAATCTATCTCCATTACGGACAGCTTGAAGAGGCGCAAAAGGAATTCCTCCTCATGATGCGCCTGAATCCCTCAAACTATGAGGTCATTTTCAAGATTGCCAAGATCTTCATGGACCGGAATTTCATGGATCAGGCCCTGGCCTACTTTATGAAAGTCGTGGCCCTCAATTCAAAATACGCCGAGGCCTACTTCAACATTGGCCAGATTCTGTTCCAGCAGAAAAAGGAAAACGAAGCCCTGATCCATTTCAACAATGCGGTCAAGTACGATTCACAGATGCACAAGGCCAATTATTTCCTCGGCGTCATCAACAAGGGAAACAACAACTACCATCAGGCCGTTGCCTGCCTTGATGATGCCCAAAAGGATGCCGATTTTCGTCAAAAGGCGCGCCTGGCCAAGGGGCAATGCTATTTCGAAATCGGGGATTTTTCCAAGGCTGTGGTCGAGTTTGAGCGGGCACTCAAGGACGTCTCCGAGGAGGATGCCGTCTCTCTCGCCATACGCTACTCCCTCGCTGCCACGTACGAACAGATGCGGGACCTGCCCTCGGCGATCGAACAGTGGGAAGCCATCGCCAGCGTCAAGCCGGGATACAATGATGTCCTCGAAAAACTCTCGACCTATCAGGAACTGCGGACCGATGACCGGCTCAAGGACTTTTTGACCGCCTCAAATACCGGTTTCGAGCAACTCTGCCGCGAGCTCGTGATGGCGATGGGGTTTGACATCATCAAATTTGCTTCAGAAAACGGAAACCATGCCGTCGTGCTGGCCAACGAACCCGAGAGCAAGTGGCGCAACACCAAGGTCTCCAACAAGCTGATCCACATCTTCAGGGACAGCGACGCCATCTCCGAACAGATCGTGCGCGCCATCCAGGAGGAAATGAAGCGGGTCAACGCCAACAAGGCAATCTGCATTTCGACAAGCAAGTTCTCTCCTGGTGCCCGCGAGTTTGCCTCGGCCCGCCCGATTGACCTGATCGACCGGACCGGACTGGCGACCATCCTCAAAAAGGTCTGAACCCTGCGGGAGAAAAATCAGGGAAGACTTGCCCCCCGCAACCCTCCCATGCTATCTTTTTTCGACTTCGGGCGATTAGCTCAGCTGGTTTAGAGCACCTGCCTTACAAGCAGGGGGTCGCAGGTTCAAATCCTGCATCGCCCAGAAACAGGATGTTTCTGCGAAGCACCCCTTTGCAGGGACTTTGCCCGTAGCACGCCAGTGCGAAGGGTAATGTCCGCCATGAGCGCAGCGAATGCGCAAGGGCCACAGCGAAGTTCCTGTCTTGCAATGAATTATCGAAATACTCCCCCTCTCTGCTTGTACCTTGACCAGTGACGCTTTTTCATGGGGTGTCACTGATGTTCATGCAAAGCTTGGAGTCCTCACCGCGCAGCACATGACCTGCACCAATGGCAAGGACGCAACAAATGGCAATGCTTGCTGTCAGAGCAAATTCTGCCGAACAGCCTCAGCCCAAACGAACGGTGAGCGCCGACAAAGAAACTCACTCGGATACCAACCTTCGCGGTATTCCTGATAATGCCGGGCACGCATCTCCCGATGATCACGATCATCAAGACCAAGTCGATCGATTGTCGACTGAATGGTGTCCCTCAGAGCCGGCAATGCACCCGGATCGGGAAATATGCGACCACTGACAAGCTCAAGACGGAACCAGCCAGTTTCAATTTCAAAAGGATCGAGGATATCGTCGTGGCAAGCCTTGCGACTGTTCATCCGAGTGCAAGCAAGCCGAAAATTGGCCCATTCATACGCAAGATCAACCCGTTTGGATTTGGCAACGAAGTGGTCGGTTGAGCCAGCGCCGGTCACTCTTTCGAAAAAAATGGCCAGATATGCACAGGTCCCGCTGTAGAGCGAATATAAATCATCAAGACAATCCCGCCAATACGGTTCGAGAACCGTGCCTTTCTGGAGGCTTCGATTGAGCGGAATATTGTTCCTGTCAAGCCAGGCGAGCCCGCGCCGGCGAACGTTCCCGTCAAAAGATGCGGGTTCAGGTTGCGGCGCGACATGAATCACGGCAGCCACCCCTTCTTTTCCGCGACAAACCGCCATCGCATCCAAAATGGATCCGTCTCCGAAAGGACGCCTCGCAAGCGCTCGTCCAACGCTCTGGCGTCGGCATTGCTGAATTTTTCATCGCTCAAAGCCACGGACGCTTCTTCGAGAACCCGTTCCGCCTCAAGCGAATAGCCGGACTTCATGTCAAAAGCCTCGCTGACCAGCCAACTGCGAACATCCCCATGGCGAAAGAATTGCCGTTGCTCAAGACGCACACGACTGTCGATCAGATCGAAATCAAACCAGGCATCCTGTGTCCTGTCGAAAAAAGGCTCCACCGAAGCCATGATCAGCGGAGAATGCGTCACTGCAAGCAGTTGGACATCCGACGTTGACAGCAATGTATTCATCACGCGCATCAAGGCCGGGATGACGGTCCGCTGCCACTTCGGATGCAAGTGTGATTCGACCTCATCGACGAGAAAGACCGTCTTTGAGTCGGGCTCCTCTCCCAGCAAGGCCTTGGCCTTCACGTGCTCCTCCCAACACCATACCAGAAAATACGCCAACGATATGATGCGACGCATCCCGGAGGACGCATGCACTACCGGTACTTCCTGCCCATACGGCATCTTGAGGGTCGGCATGTCCCGAACGTCATCAAGACTGATGCGGGTCAATGCACCAGGGACAATCCGCTCATCCGCGGAGGGAGAAAGCACGTCCAGGACTGCGGTCAATGATTCAAAGGCTCGCCCGTTTTCCTTTTGCCAGCCAGCCCAATCACGGATCAGTCCGTTGCACAGCCAAACGCCATCCTCTCGCTGCAACCCGTCCCAAACTTCGTTTGGACTGAAGACATATGCTGACGGACGTTCACGCCCCTCGTCATTGCCCTGCCTCCAGTAGTTACGGGCGGGATCCCAGACGGCAAAGCTTCCATCCGCCAGTGCATAAAAAACCAGCCTGGGATTGGCCGGTCGCCCGGGCCGTACGGCCCAACCCTGCATCCGGGGATCGAAACTGCTGGCATCGTCCATCGTCTTCGAAGCGGCAGAAAACGAAAATGCGATTTCCGCACCCATCTTCTTGTCGGTCGGCAAAGCCACCTTGCCGGCAGTCAGTTTGCAATTGACTTCGGCAGGCCACCGGCGGGTCATCGCCCACCAGGCGATATCCAGCAAAAAGCTCTTGCCAAGACCATTATCGCCCGTCAAAAGATTCAGCCGTCTTCCGAATTCCAGTTCCATCGTCGCCGCCGGGCCGACATTTGACAGTCTCAAATGCTTGATCATGACTCAGCAAACCTCCGCCCCGTCTTCCGGCTTGTCCCGCGCACAACATAACTCGGGTTCCTGTGTATCATCACTGATTCAACACTCAAACCCGACATGCGGCAAACACAGGAATAACTTACCATGCTCGCTATTGTATGGCAATCGTGCTCACTCTGCTGACGATGCTCAGCATTTCTCTGCATACCACTGTCATGCGATTTCCTTCAGGGCCGAGGCAAACAATGCAAAACTGTGTGATGTATTGTTTTCCGCATCCATGGAGCCGGCAATGGCTCTGGCACACTCGATCTTCCGCAAGCCCGTCGCAAAATAGCCTGCTCGCTGCAGCAACCGCTCAAGGGCCTCCCATGTCCCGCCGGATATGGCATCAGGATTTCGGAACTGCTCTTTTTGGGGAACAGTCTCAGGCAGTCTTGGATACGCCTTTCGCGTGGCAGTCCAGTCTCCAAAAAACCAGGACTCGAGTTCTTCCACCACTATCCTGTTGATGACCTGAAAGGACTGCCCCTTATTGGCACATGTCTTCGTGACAAATCCGGCAGTTGTCGCTGCCTGCTCGAGAGTCGTCTTGAGAGCCACACAGTCATCGTCATCACGGTCGACAAGTACCAGAATAGCCCAATTTTCAGGCATCCAGCGATACCCTCTCAATCGGTCCGGAAGCTTTTTGACAAGATCATCCTTGCATTGAAACTGTATGATCTGAAAACTGAGCGCACCGATAATCTTTGGCAGGAGGCTCTCCAGTGCGGCTGCCATCGAAGGCTCTTCGACAAATACGACAAGATGCTCGGCCTTCATCAGGTTCTCCTGCCCGAAATAACCGGAGCACCGGAATTGACAAGCGGATCTCCAAGGCCGAAATGCCCCTCAAGCCAGAGATGTCCCAGCGAAGCCCCGGCCTCGAGCAATTGGGGGATGCCTCGGATGTCCGAAGCCAGAACAGCCTGTGTGCAACCAGCCTCGTCACGATACAACACCCGTACCTCTTCCGCACGCATGGCATTGAGTAAAAACGGTGAATGACTGGTGATCAGCACCTGCGAACGCTCGGCAGCCGCCCTGCATTCTTCAGCCAACTCGGGCAAGAGTCGGGGGTGCAAAAAATTTTCCGGTTCTTCAATCCCGATAAATCGTGGCGGATCGGGATCATGCAAAACAGTCAAATAGGCCAGCATTTTGAGGGTCCCGTCCGAGGCAAAACGCGACAATACTGGCTGGACAAAGGGGGCATCCTTGATCTGCAGCAACAGCCGACCATCGGGCATGGATTGGGCATCCACGCGTTCAAGCCTGGGGATGCGCTTTTGCATGATCGAAAATATTTTTTCAAGTCGCTCTGGGTGCTGTTCGGCAAGATACTGGATAACATTGGCCAGGTTGTCCCCGTTTTTGTTGAGGCGTAGCTGTGGTCCGGCCTCAGGTTGGCCCTTCGTCTGCTCGATTGAAAGATAGGACACATACCAATCCGTAATAAATTCGCGCAGGGCAGCGACGCGCGGATTCTCGGACAACTGTCCCAAAGTATTGACGGCGATCAAGTCCGGCGATCGCAGATTGCTGTCGATCCGCCTGTCGGTTTCGGCTGGCTCGTCGCCACTGATGACGCGGCCATTCCCGCGTGAAAAATCCAAAAACCTGAATGGTTGCCCCTTGCTGCCACGTCGCCACTGCAACCACTCTTCGACAACTTCGGGTCCCCTCACGCTCTCGTCGATGGCCAGATGATAGGTGATGATGGGCGACTTTTGCTGCTCGCGGTATTTGATCTCAAAAACAATCGGCCCTTCGGCACCTCGCGTCTTGAGCTCTTTGACCCGACCACGCCTGTCCCAGGCATGGCGCAGGCCAAACTGAAAGCACTCGGACAAAAAATTGAACACGTCAAAAACGGTCGATTTGCCGCTCCCGTTTGGTCCTAACAAGATGGTCATCGGTGTCAGTCCATGAAATGTCACGTCATGCAGGGCCCGAAAGTTGTGCACTGAGATCGATTCGATGCGCGGGACACCGGGTTTATCGGCAGGCAAAATCATGAGCGGTGCTCCTTTGGGTACAATGCTTTGGAAGAAGGTTCAGTTATGGCATCATACATGTATGCAATCTTCTGAGATGTATTTATCGATTCTTTCAGCAAACTGTCTTGGAAATCCCGGCGGCTGGATTTCAACACCTCTTTGCTCATCATCATACAATTTTATATTCAATAGCAACAAAAACTCCAAAACGTCTTCTTTTGGCTTCATGCCATAGGCTGATCTGACTGCTCTATCAAGTTTATTTTGAACATCACTGACCGGGTTGTTTGGGGTTTCTTCCATCAATTTATACAAACCCCGCAATGAGCAATCATTTTCTCGCATTATTTTTCTTCTTAGACCCCTGAGATGTCTGGCACATTTTGCAATTTCGTCAATGCTATTTTCGTCGGGCTTTTGAGGCCATGGAAATGAATCAAAGACAGTATCAGATGTATATCGCCAATCCCCCTTCAGCGTGGAGCACCTTGCCTTAAACCATTCCCAATGAATCCCTGACTGTAATATTCCAAAAGAGTAGTCATCTGATAATGGAAACACCTGCAACGCATCATTCGGATGTATATCGCTGCTGACAAATTCGAAGATTGGTCTTTTTGTAACCCTTGAACAAACAATATATCTGTCGATAGTGATAATTTTATCCAACAGCTCATTTCTTTCCCTGAACAATCTCCACCATTTCATAAAAGCCATTGAATGATCATTGTTCAATTTCGCTTTTGGATCGGACTTACGAGTCTTGTTGTTTTTTTCTTCCTCATGTTTTGCCTTCATTTCTTTGTCCGGATAGACCCTGTCCTTGACAAGTTTGAACACCTCGGCATATTGCATAGCGGAAAAAATATCGTGCTTTCTAAAATCGATGACATATCTTGATGGTTTTGAGTCCTTATTTCCTATCATCTCTTCGCCAATCAAATATGGAAAACAAACCTCTCTCAATTTTTGGTTTTTCAAAAACATCTCTTGTGCTTCATCATTCGAAATCAAAAAACCTTCATGCCCGTGGGTCTGCCCTTGGTAACAACATTCAGATCTTTTATTGATTTGCAAGGCCATCGCAGATGCAACATCAATATTCAGACTCAACGACGAATTGATACTCGCAGGATGATAGTACTCAAATGGTGAATCAATCGTGTCGCCTCTTTGGAATACAAGTAATTTTTCGTTGCTATCCTTGTCTTTAATCCAGTTGACGATAGACACATGAACTGCTGCATCACCCGACCAAACTTGCGTCGATACTGCATCAGTGATAGTGCCATCATTATTCACAATATAATCCAAACCTCCCTCTCGTGAATAATTTTGGCGAATCGTATTTGTCCCAACCAGCCCGGCCCTTTGACCCTTTTTCATCAATTCATGGGCCTTTCTGAACCAATACACGCAAAAATCTGCCCTTCCTGGAACATCAGAATATTTTTCACGTATTTTGCTTATATAGACATTATCCATTTCCTGTTTCATTTTATTTTTTGATTGATATGGAGGATTACCTACAACAACATCAAATTCCGGCCAATCTTCAAGCAATGCATCCCTGCATACGATATTTTCATCCAGTGAGTCCAGGGGCAAGCCTTGATCAAAGTCCAACCCCAAAGTTGACAAAATTGAACCAACTCTTGCGTTCCATTCATTTGACGCAATCTCCTTTGCCAACATTAATGTCATTTTGGCAACTTCAACAGCGATCGGCAGAATATCAATACCGAACATTTGCTTGGTTGTGATCTTCGAGACTCCAAGCCCCAAGCATTCTGTAGATTTTTTTGTATAACTATTTGCGATTTTCTCAATGATAAGCATCTCAAGATCTTTGAGCGATTTATATGCTACATACAAAAAGTTTCCACAACCGCAGGCAGGGTCCAATACCTTGAAAGTGCTTAACTCGTCCCGAAGTCTTACCAACTCGGTCAAAGTTTTTGCACCCTCAATCTTCTGTTTCCAGGGTCTTACTATCGTTGGACTGACAATTTTCAAAATATCTGTTTCACTTGTAAAATGGGCTCCGAACGCATGGCGTTCTTCAGCATTCATTGTACCCTCGAATAAAGCACCAAATATCGATGGGTTGACATTTTTCCAGTTACAGCTTGATGCCTTTTGAAGCAAACCAAGGCTGTGTTTATCAAGCTCAAGAGGCTCGATCCTCTTGAACAATCCACCATTAAAATACCGTATGTCTTTGAATTTTCCCGCTTTTGCAGGCGCCTCTGAAGCCATTTGTTTAAAAAGTGCGCCAAACAAATCATATGAGCTTTCACCGTTTTGACAATCCCGGATCAACTCCGAAAAAAAATTATTCGGGATAAGCCCAAAGTCTTCAGAAAAAAGGGCTAAAACACATTGTAATAAAAAATGCTGTGCTGCTTCCGTGTTTTCTCGTTTTTCATAAACC
>JAKPMW010000135.1 GCA_029548715.1 Spirochaetota bacterium
AGCAAGAGCCTGGGCAAGGAGTATCTGGTCGAAGCCAGCATGGGCCATGTCATTGACCTGCCGAAGAGCCGCATGGCTGTCAATATCGACAACGGGTTTGAACCGGATTATATTACGGTTCGCGGGAGGGGGAAGGTTCTCAACACCCTCAAGCGGCTTGCCGGCAAGTCCCGTGAAGTGCTGCTCGCGGCTGACGAAGACCGCGAGGGTGAGGCGATTTCGTTCCATCTCATGAACGAACTGTCGAAAAAATATCCCGAATTGCCCATTAACCGGATTGTCTTTCACGAGATCACGCCCGATGTCATCCGTGAGGCGGCCACGCACCCGGTGGGCATTAATATGCCCAAGGTCATGGCGCAAAAGGCCCGGCGCGTGCTTGACCGGCTGGTGGGGTACAATATCAGCCCCATTTTGTGGGAAAAGGTCAAAAAGGGGCTTTCGGCCGGCCGCGTGCAGAGTGTTGCCCTGCGCATGATCTGCGAGCGCGAAAAGCAGATTACCGATTTTGTCCCCAGTGAGTACTGGCGGGTCAAGCTGGGCCTGGCGGCGGGAAAGCACGATGTTGTTGCCGAACTCTCGCGCATCCGGGGTGAAAAGGCAGAGGTCAATGCCAGGCAGGGTGTTGACGAGATTCTGGCTGCGGTTAAAAACGGGACCTTCTCCTGTACCAATGTCCGGACGGGCAAGAGTACCCGCCGGCCGACACCGCCGTTTACCACCAGCAAGATGCAGCAGGACGCGGCCAACAAGCTCGGATTTACTTCGGACCGGACCATGCGGATTGCCCAGCAGTTGTATGAGGGAATCGAACTTCCGGGTGGTCCGGTTGGCCTGATTACCTACATGCGTACCGACTCGACACGGGTTTCCGACCTGGCCATCGAACAGGTGCGCCGCTATATCGACGAGAAATACGGTCCGGACACCCTGCCCGAAACTCCCGTTAGTTATGCCAACAAAAAGGGCAGCCAGAATGCCCATGAAGCCATCCGGCCTACCGATGTGTACCGGCATCCGGACTCGATCAAGGAACATCTGACCAGGGATCAATACCGGTTGTATAAACTGATCTGGTCCAAGTTTCTTGCTTCCCAGATGCGTCCCGCCGAACTTGAGACCACAACCATCGAGATCACCAACGGGGACTATCTCTTTACGGTCTCCGGCTCGCGCGTGGTTGTGCAGGGGTACCAGAAGGTCTACGGCGAGGAGAGTGAGGAGGAGGCCCGGACCCCAAAGGTACCAAAGATCAGTGTGGGGGATGCCCTGACCCTGACGGATGACAGCCTCTCGACCCAGCACTTTACCCAGCCACCGCCCCGTTATACCGATGCCAGCATTATCAAGGCCCTGGATGAGACCGGGATTGGACGTCCGAGTACCTTTGCCTCAATTGTGACGACCCTGATCAAGCGGTACTATATAGTCCGGCAGAACAAGCAGCTTGTTCCTTCGGAACTGGGAACACTGATCAATTCCATGCTGGTGACAAATTTTCCAAAATTGATTGATGTCGATTTTACCGCCTCGATGGAAGAGCAGCTTGATGAAATAGAGGAAGAGCGGCTGGACTGGAAGGCTCTTCTTGGGGAGTTTTATGGCAGTTTCCAGCCCATGCTGGAGACCGCACGCCAGGAAATCCAGTCGATGAAAAATGTTTTTGACGAGGCTACCGAGTATGTCTGTGAAAAGTGCGGCAAGCCGATGGTCAAAAAGCTGGGGCGTTTCGGGTACTTCTTGGCCTGCTCGGGATTCCCGGAGTGTCGCAGTACCCAGCCCATTCCGCTGGCGAAGTGTCCCATGCCTGACTGCGGGGGGAACATCGTAGCCAAAAAGGGTCGTCGCGGGCGGATGTTTTACGGGTGTTCAAATTACAGGGATGACGGGACAGGCTGTGGTTTTGTCTCCTGGGACAAGCCGGTTGCCAAGCCCTGCCCCGGATGCGGCAAATTGCTGGTCGAGCGCCGTACAAAGGAGTCCGGTCTGGTATTGGCATGCCATGATGAGGCGTGCGGGTATACCGAAAAGGCGGAGTAATGGAGGCGGGTGTAGAGGAGTACCTTGTCTGGCTGCAGGCAACGCGGAATCTTGGCGACGCCTCGATTACAGCCTATCGGGGTGATCTCGCAGGGTTTGTCGGCTTTTTTCAGTCCGAGGCACTCGGGAGTCCCGCCGAGATGGATGTGCGCTTTGTCCGGGCCTGGTTGCACAGGCTCCATTCTGCCGGTTTTTCAAAGACCTCGGTAGCACGAAAACTCTCATCTGTCAGGGGCTATCTGGACTGGCTCTGCCGGAGGGGAGTCCTTGCCTCAAATCCTGCAGCCCTCGTCCCGGCTCCCAAGCGGGGAACCCGTCTTCCACGGCATCTGCACGAAAATGAAATGCTCTCCCTGGTTGAGGGACTCTCCGCTCTGGAGGACGCTCAGGGAAAGCAGGATGCGGCCCTCTGTATCCTGCTCTATGCCACGGGAATGCGTGTAGCCGAAATCTGTTCGCTCAGGACGGGGGACATTCTCCCGTACGATGATACCATCAAGGTGCTGGGCAAGGGACGCAAGGAACGGGTTATCCCGGTCGGACAGACTGCCCGTCTGGCGGTCTCCCGCTGGCTCGATGCACGCGGCCGGACGGACCGTCAGGCACCGCTCTTTGTCAACTCGCGCGGGACCCCGATGCAGCCGCGCAGCGTGCGCTATCGCCTGGCCAGGCTTGTGATCCGGCTGGCCCGGGCGAGACACATCTCGCCACACATGCTGCGGCATTCTTTTGCCACGCACCTGCTTGACCATGGGGCTGACCTCCGGAGTGTCCAGGAGCTCCTTGGCCATGCCTCGCTTTCGACGACCCAGATTTATACCCATCTCTCGAAAAAACGACTTCGCGAGGTGTATGATGCCTGCCACCCCCATGCCAGAGAAGAGGGAGATACCTGATGGAGACGATTCACGCAACAACAATTCTTGCCGTGCGCAAGGGAAGCCGGGTTGTCATGGCCGGAGACGGTCAGGTGACAACCGGAAGTACCATCATGAAGGCCAAAGCCAAAAAGGTG
>JAKPMW010000147.1 GCA_029548715.1 Spirochaetota bacterium
AAAACGGCACTGCATCTGGATGCAGTGCCGTTTTTGCAAGGGGGAGGGCAAGACAGTGGCGCGGCATTCCTGCGAAGTCTCGGTTGTCATTCCGGCATACAACGAAAGCGAGCGCATCGGACGAACATTGCAGGTCACAGCGGCCTGTCTCAGGCGCGAGATTGAGTCTTTCGAAATCATCGTGGTCGATGATGGCTCGCGTGACAAGACGGGGGAGGCTGCAGGGGAAGCAATTCAGCGCCTGCGGCTGGGGAAACTGGCCCGGGTGATTTCGTATTCTCCCAACCAGGGGAAGGGCTGGGCCCTGCGACAGGGGGCTGAAGCTGCCCAGGGCCGATATGTTGCGTTTTTTGATGCCGACCTCGATATTTCACCCCGCCACATACCGGCGTATCTGGCTGTATTGCGTACAGAAAAGGCAGACGCTGTGGTTGCTTCAAAGCGTCATCCCGAGTCCAGCCTTGAATACGCCCGCTCGCGGGTCCTGATCTCAAATATCTACTACTGGTTTAACCGGATCTTCTTCGGGCTGGATATCAAGGATACCCAGAGCGGGATGAAGCTTTTCCGGCGCGAGGTTCTTGACAGGGCCATGCCGCGCCTGCTCGGAAAACGGTTTGCCTTTGATCTCGAGCTCCTTGTCACAATCCGGCGTGACGGAGGAAAGATTGTCGAGCAGCCGGTCACCATCGAAAACCACGACAAGTTTGGCCGGATCGGTCTTCTCTCCCTCTGGCATGCCTTTGTGGACACACTGGCCATTTTTTACCGGGTCTATCTTCAGCGGTTTTACGACCGGACGGTTGTTCCCGGGCATGCTGCCGGCCGCAAGGCGGAGCCTCCCAGGATTGCCGTCTGTGTGTTTTCGGACGGATATGGCAAACGGATCGAGGCATTTTGTCGCCATCTGAATGACACCATGGAGAGCATGCCCGAACTCGTTATTCTGGCACCCAAAGACGATTTTCGCATTCCCGGGGCGCTTGTTCTTGCCTGCGATGGCCTCTCAGTGGGGCAGGCCGCCCTTCTTGCGGCCGGCAGGGTGCAGTCAGATGCCCTGTATTTTCTTGATGAGGACTGCAGGCCCGGGCGGGGGCTGCTGAAGCGCCTGGCGGGATACCTCGCGAGTGGCGAAGTGGATGCAGTGACCGGTCCCTTTGAGCTTGTCCAGCGGCAGCCGGTTGCGCAGCGTCTTGCGATGCGTGTTTTGCGCCATCCCCTGATGACCATTCACCCCTTTTCCCGCTTTAACCTTTCGCGGCAGCGGATGACTGACCGGGCTTGGATCATCAGCCTTTGTGTGCGCAGGCAGGTGCTGCGCCGTGATACGATGACTGTCATGGAGGATCAAGCAAAGCCATGGCTTGTCTGGGAAGACAGGTTTTACGCGGCCAGCCGGGCCATACTCTATACTCCAGATGCTGTTGTTGCACGCCATGTTCCGGGTCTGGTCAGACCCCTGATGCGCTCTCTCTGGCTGGCCGGGCTGCAGAGGGGCCAACGCATGGCTTCAGGCGGGTTGCCGGTGCATCTTGTTCGCCTGCGCGAATACCTGCCGGTCTTTATCCTGATTGCGCTTCTGATCGGAAGTGCGTTTTCACTCTTTTCGGTCCATTTCTGGAACTGGTGGCGCTGGTTGTTTTTTTTCTGGCTGGCTCTGAGTCTGGCCGGTTCGGGATATGTTTTCAGGGTGTACAAGGCTGTGGCGGTTGCCGCTGGCGTCATCAGTGGCACGGTTGTCTGCGGAGCCGGCTTTCTCCGCGGACTCTTTGGTGGCAAACGGCCTGAGGACGGATGATGATCAGGCATAAACGGCGACTGATCTGGCGCCTGGCCTTTGTCGTGTTCAGTCTTGGCACCCTTGTGTCCAACAGTCTTGCGGCGCTGGGCCGGGGCCTGTTTGCGGGTGCGCTCCTGATACGCGGGAAGGCCCTGTGGCGGGTTCTGCCGCGCTGGTTCTGGTGCCTCTTCCTGATTCATGCCGCGTGGTATCTTCTGGCGGGCATCCTGTCCGGTTCACGTGCCGGACTCCTGGCACATGATCTCTCACTGATGATGCTGCTGCCGGCTGGGGCGGTCGTTTCCGCCGAGCGGCGTCTGTCCGGGATGGTGCGTCTCTTTCTCTGGTTTGGTGTAATTGAAGCCCTGGCCGTACTCTGGCATGCTGTCAGTGGAACCAGTCTGGCGGCCCTTTGGGAGCCGGGTGTCAGGATCTGGGCTGATTCGCGACCATCGGGTTTTTTGCGCTCGGCTCCGACGAGTGGGCAGGTCTTGGCCATCATTATCCCTCTGACCGTGTTTTTCCGCGCCAGGCATCCGGCTGAACGCCTGGCCCTGATCGCAGCCGGATTGCTTATGGGGGCAGCGATGATCCTTACCGAAACCAGGAGTGCCTGGGTCTCTGCCGCTGTCCTGCTGTTCGCTGCCGGTATTGCCCGTTTCGGATGGAAGCGGATTGTGCCGGCCTTTGCCGTTGCGGGGGTGCTTGTCTGGGTTTTTTTGCCTTCAGGCCTGCGTGAGCGGGCGGCATCCGTTATCGATACCGAATCTGGCTGGGCGCGCTGCCGGACTGTGCTCTGGCTCTCCGGGGCAAAGCTGGGACAGGATAATCCACTGGCCGGAGTGGGGCCAGGGCGTTTTGGACAGGTCTATCTCCGGGAATCGTTGCCGACCGCCCTTGATAGTGAGGCTGGCAGAAAGCTGACTCCGGCTGAACGAGCGGATGTTGCCAGGCATGCCCATCCGCACAATGATGCTGTGCAGGCCTGGGCTGCGACGGGAATTCCGGGATTGGTGCTGTTTCTGGCGCTGGGGGCGGCGGTTGGTTTTGCCGGGTTGCGCAACATCGGGCGGGTCCCTTCTGCCGGGCGCGAGAGAGAAGATATCCATCAGGCAGGCCTGCTGATTTTTGCGGGAGCCGTTCTTGTGGGCATTGTTGACCAGAGTGCTTTCGACCCGGTCAGGGGCAACCTCTTCTGGCTCTCTGCGGGGCTGGCATCAGGCAGGGCGTTAACCGCACGCTGAGGACACGGGCTTTTGCCCCACAGGAAGATCGATGTAAAAGTCCGTTCCTTCTCCGGGCCGTGACTCGAACCAGAGTCGTCCGTTGTGTTCCTGGATGATTCCATAGCTGATTGCGAGACCCAGGCCCGTTCCGTAATCACTGGTTTTTGTGGTAAAAAACGGATCAAAAACACGCTGGGCGATGGACTCGGGGATCCCGCCCCCATTGTCATGAACTCCGATACGGACGCAGGGTCCCTTTTCGGTCTGCACAACCGCGGCCGAGATGCGGATGGTCTTGCGGGGGTCATAATCGGGAAAGCGTTGATTGAGGGCATCCCTGGCATTGGTCAGGAGATTGAGAATCACCTGCTGAAGCTGGGGTGCGATGCAGATCACCGGCGGAAGGTTGTCCTGAATATTTGTGCTGATCTCGATAAAACTTTTTTCGAGAAGCCGGCCAGCCAGCATCATGATGCTCTCGAGCACTGCAGTAATCTGTTCTGCACGGACCAGCTGCTTTTCCTGCCGTGAAAACACCAGCAGGCTGCTTACGATACGGCTGATGCGCATGCTCTCCACAATGATCTGATTGGCATACTCCCGCTGTTCGGCATGATCTCCTGGGAGCCTGTCGTGGATCAGTTGGGCAAAGTTGATGACTCCCGTCAGGGGATTGTTGATCTCGTGGGCGACACCGCTGGCCAGTGTCCCGATGGATGAGAGTTT
>JAKPMW010000149.1 GCA_029548715.1 Spirochaetota bacterium
ACAGTCTGGCGTATTCCTTATGCGCTTTCATAAATCACTTCATGCTCAATATAAGGGAGCAGCCAGGGGCTTATTCCTTCTCTGGTAACGATATCCAACGGCACGTCGAAGAGGGATTCCAAAAGATGGCATACTTGCATATAGTTGGTAAAATTTTTTTGACCTGGAAGAAAATCGAGCAACAAATCAATATCGCTGGTTCCAGTTGCCTCGTCGCGGCTGCAAGAGCCGAACAACCCGACCCGGGATATTCCCAAGTCCTTGAGTGCATTACGATGCTGCTGCAAAAGCGCCAGTACTGCTTTATGTGTCATTGTACCCTCTCCCTATGTTTTTAGTATAGGCTATTTGGGACAGGGGATCAAGATTCCCGGCAGTACAGTATAGACCAGGTCCGATCTCTGCAATCACACTCAAGTAGCGTTTTTCGAAGAGTTCACAGAGTTTGTCAGATGTTAATCAACTGAATACACTCTGTATAACTATGCCCTAAAAGCACTGTATCATGTCGAAATTTTTTACCCTCTCTGCAAGCTTTCCCTGCGAATCTCCGTATCATCATGTGTCGCTGTAGTTTATATCAGTACAACAAAACCATCTGTCCACTCCACAGAAAAGGTTGGAAAATGTCCGAAAAACGTTCTGTTCAAAATTATTATAAAATTCTCGGTGTGTCCCGTACTGCCGATGACACTGAGCTACGCCGGGCTTTTGCACAAAAGGCCCGCGTTGTGCATCCCGATGTTTCACTGAACAAGGAGAAGGCGCGAATTAAATTCATGCTGTTGCGCGAGGCCTACGATGTACTGCGTGATCCAACTCAAAGAAAGTTGTATGACAAACTTTTTGATGACAAACAGAAGAATGTCAAGACATCCACCAGAAGCGCCCCTGACCCAAAAACCAGTGAATATTACAAAGAAGAATGGAATATGTTTGTCAATCAGCCCGAAGAGTATCTGGGTCTGTTTGAAACAATTACTGCTACTGCATCTTCAGGCGCCAAAGCTGTTCTTTCAGTCGTAGCAAGCACTGTTTTTTCGATTATAGCATCATTTTTGGCTGTCACTATCATCGCCTGGCTGGGCATGGCCATCGTCAGTTTTGCTTCTGCAATTACCATTTCATCCATATTTGGTTTATTGATCGTTATCGCTGCCGCTGCCAACACGATTGAAACAATTTCTGTCAAGACAGAACAACTCATTGAATTTTTTTCATCACGAATTTTTTTCTCTGTTCAAAAGCTCCCACGTATCCAGGCAAAAAAATATATCAATTGGATTTTTGCCGTGCTGCTACTGGTATGCCTTGGGTTTGCTGTATGGCTGAATTTTGCCGTATATGATGCTCTCGGATACAAGCACTTCTTAGGGACAGTTTTTTTTGAAAGACTCAAAGAGGTACCTTTGATCAACAGTCTTGCAGCCTTGATTGGGTATATCATCGATGTGATATTTTTTGTGGCCCTGAATGCTCCGATGGCAGGTTCACTCTATATCAACACAACGATTTTTTTCCATGTGCTCAAAAAGATCGGCAAACCTAAGCGAATTTCCATCAAAAAGCCATTGCAACTCGAATTGTAAAAACGATACTGCCATTCACAGAGTATCCTGCTCACCTCGCACCAAACTGCCGCAGGATCTCTTCTCCCGCAATCCACTTGAGTGCCCCGGCATATTCAATCGGTGTTGTCCCCATACTGCTTCGGGTAGAGTCTCAGGAGGCAGAACACCATCACCCTGACATTAACAATCCAAGAAGCGCATTCGCTCACATCAACATCTCAATGTGTACATAGACGACTTTCTTCTTTTTTACAATAATGGTGATGTACGGATTTCCCTTCAACAGATCCCGAATGCTCTGGCCTGCATCCCGTTCGGAAAGATGGCACTCATGCGCCAGACGGTTCTGCCATTCATCAAATTCAAGCGACCCGGCATCTTTGAGTATCCTGACTGCTTTTTCATGCACGATAGTGTCAGCCATACCAGATCCTTTCCCTGCCAGGCACTCCCGGAGTATTCATCACTAATCCACAATAGACACGCCGTCTCGCTCAAAAGCATGCCCGCCCTGCCAGCCGGTTTTTCCGCTGGTGCGGAAATGCTCAAGCCGGCGGATGGCGATCTCGCAATAGACCGGCTCAAGCTCCATCGTGTAGCAGCGCCGTCCAAGACGTTCGCAGGCCAGAAGGGTTGTCCCCGAGTGGGCAAAAAAATCGATGACAGTGTCTCCGGGTGATGATGATGCGCGAATGATGCGCTCGATCGCGGCCAGCGGTTTTTGGGCGTAGCAGCCCTCGACGTTTTCTTCCATCCGGTAAAAGACCTGCTGGATATCTGTCCAGACGTTTCCTGCCCGGATGGTATCCGCATGGCCCCGTGCCGTGTTTTCGAGGCGTTCCCCGCGAACCTGTTTGTAATAGCCTTTGACCTTTTTTGGAATATCGGTATATTCGGCATCCACACAAAAGACAGGTTCCCCGCGCGTGTAATAGAGGAGTTCCTGGCGCACAGCCATCCAGTTTTTTTGCGTTCCGTACCCGCGCTGGTTGCGCAGCGTAATCAGCGAACGCGAGTTCCAGTTGCGGGCGCGCATCGCCAGGATCACATCGGCCAGGGGCTGAAACCCGTGCTTCTGGTCGGCCCCGAGCCAGAGGTAAAGCGAGGCGTCAGGGCCCAGCACCGCGTCCCCGGCATCCAGCCAGCGCCCGCACCAAGCGAGATAGTCTGTAATATCACGGACTTCGAATACCGCCATATTGTATGGAGGATCGTGGATGGCAAGACTCGCAGCCGCAAGGGGTTCAAGACCTGTGTGTTGAACAGCCTCAGTCCCCGTCACTCCCGGCTGCAACCCGGCATGAGACTGTTCCCCAAAAAAAGTCCTGTGCACCAAAACTGAATCCGTTGCATCCCCGCAGACAACACGATGCCGTCCCTCGGGATCCTCCCAAACCGCGCCCGGACAAAGCCGGCACAAGGGCCTGAGGGCTGCCAGCAGGTCCGGCGCCCCGTCAAGCCGGGGCAGGGGGGCGCGGTGCATCCGGTCCCGTTACGCGTGTTTTTTCGCGCGCAGGCGTCCGATGGCGCGCACGATCTCGCCGATGACCAGCACGCTCGATGTCGCCCCAATGATGGCCAGCCATTCCTCGAATGCCAGCGGCTCTGTGCGGAAGACCTTGCCGCCCCATTCAACTATGGCCACCTGCCCGGCAATGATAAGAAGTGTGACCAGCCAGAAGGCCCGGTTGGTAAAGGCTGCCCTGAAAAAAGACTGGCCGGCCCCGAAGAGTCGTGCATTGAACATGTTCCAGACCTGCATGAATATGAAGGCAGTAAAAAAGATGGTCAATTTATGGACGCTGTCATCCAGCCAGCCGACGATCATCCCTACCAGGGCTGCCACAAAAAAGAGTCCCGTCCCGAAGATCCAGGCCGCCATCGGTCCCGAGATGATAAAGGCTTTTTGGTTGCGCGGTCTGTTTTTCATCAGCTTGGGATTGGGTGGTTCGGTTGCCAGCGCGAGAGCGGCCAGGGTATCCATGATCAGGTTGACCCAGAGCATCTGCATTACCGTCAACGGAAGCTGGATCCCGACAAAGGGTCCGGCCAGGGCGATCATGATGGCCGTCAAGTTAATGGTTAATTGAAATATCAAAAAATGCTGGATGTTGAGGTAGATCGAGCGCCCCCAGAGGATGGCCCGGGCTATACTGGTAAAGGAGTCATCGAGCAGGACGATGTCACTGGCCTCCTTGGCGATCGCTGTCCCCGTCATCCCCATCGAGAGGCCGACATCGGCGTGATTGAGAGCCGGTGCATCGTTGGTCCCGTCCCCGGTGACTGCCACCACCTCACCTAATCGCTGCAGGCACTTGACGAGACGGAGCTTGTCGGCCGGCCGGGCCCGGGCCAGGACCTTGAGTCCGCGCGCCCGGGCTTCGAGTTCCTCTTCGCTCCAGCGCCCGAATTCGTCGCCGGTCGTGATCACGTGTTCGCGGTTTTCGTCCTCCGGTTTCCAGAGTCCGATCTGGCGGGCGATCTCGCGCGCGGTCTCGGGGGTATCCCCCGTCACCACCTTGACGGCCACTCCGGCTTCAAGGCATTCGGCGATGGCGTCCGGCACATCCGGGCGAACCGGGTCCTCGATGGCGGCAAGGCCGAGCCAGTCAAGACCCTGCGCCAGGTCCTCGAGTTCGCGCCCGGCATCTTCGGTCTCGCCAAACTGGCGCAGGGCCAGTCCGATCGTGCGCATCCCCCGACGCTGAAATCCATGCGCCGTCTCGATATGCACAGTCTCATTGGCCTGCTTTGTCCGGGAGAGCACGTACTCGGGCGCCCCCTTGACGAGCAGCAGGCGTCCGAGGGAGGCATGGCGTACAATGGTGGCCATGAATTTGCGTTCGGTCGTAAAGGTCCACTGGCGCTCGATGTGGCAGGCCGAGCGGATCTGTTGATAGTCCACCCCCAGGCTGTCCAGCCATTTGAGGAGGGCACCCTCGGTGGGATTGCCCAGTGTCACCAGACTCCCATCGGATTTACGTTCGAGCAAGGCGGTACTATTGGCAGCCATCACAAGAGCCACCGAATGCAGGGCTGCTTCGTTTTTTCCGGCTTCGGGCAAGCCTGCCGGCGCCACCACTTCGCGCACCGCCATCCGGTTCATCGTCAGGGTGCCGGTCTTGTCCGAGCAGATCACGGTTGCCGCGCCGATCGTCTCGCAGGCGTGCATCCGTCGGACCAGGTTATTGCTGGCAATCATCTTGCGCATGCTGTAGGCCAGGGCCAGCGTGACGGACAGGGCCAGGCCCTCGGGGACGGCCACCACGATCAGGGTCACGGCGACCATAAAATAGGCCAGGATTTCGTTGAGGGCTGCAAGCGGCATCCAGGCAGTGCTGTCCGCTGGCAGCACACCGGCGGTCACAAGTCCCCAGGTTCCACCGACCGCGATCAGGCCACCCAGTACCAGGCCCACGATCCACCCTTTGGCCGAGCCGCTCTCCACCCAGGCCGGCGCCGCAGGCTCGCGGCCCCAGAGCAGTGTGACGTCAAACAGCACGGGGAGCCAGATCCGGTTGAGCATCACCAGGAGGGCCACAAGCGCCACCCCGGCGAAGGCCCACTGTTCACCAGACAAGACCAGCTTGCCACCGATCGCACCCTGGGCCATCAGGGCACCAAAGAGGAGGGCCGCCACGCCAAAGGCCACCACCCCGATCACCCGGGCCAGTTTGTCAAGCTGCCGCGAGAGGGGTGTCTCGTTGCCGCTGTCCTCGGCCGCCGACTGGGCCGCCCCGCCGATTTCACTCTTGTCCCCGACAGCATGCACGGCAAACACGCCATGCCCGTCGGAGACAAGGGTGCTTTTAAGGGCACGAAATGAGGGGTAGGTCGTATTGGGCAGCTCACCCGCAGCCTTTGGCTGCTTGAGCACGGGATGGGACTCGCCCGTCAGGCGGGACTCGTCGATTTCGAGGCTGATCGCTTCGAGGACATCCGCATCAGCGGGAACCTCCTCGCCATGTTCGAGGAGCATAATGTCTCCGACCACAAGATCCTTGCGCGCCACGGTCTGCGGCCGGCCCTCGCGGATCACGCGCACCGGGACATCGTCATTGACCTTGTTGAGGACGTCAAACTCGGCGTTGGCCTTGTGCTCGTTCCAGAAGGCGACAAAGGTTGCCAAAAAGATGGCGATGACGATGGCGATCCCTTCGGTAAATTCGCCATGCGTGGCACCGACTGCGATCGAGATTACGGCTGCAATCATCAGGATGCGGATGATGGGATCGTTAAACTTGGAAAGGAATTCCTTCCACCACGGCTCACGGGCGGGGGGCGTCAACATATTGGCCCCATGCTCTCTCCGGCTCTCTTCAACCTCGGCCAGCGAAAGTCCTGTATACGTTTTTTCCATAATAAGTCGGTCTCACCTTTTCGCGGGACCGTCCGGTCCCTGGCATACCGAAATGGTAGCACGGACAATCGTATCTGTGGCAGGAAAAATGGGGGGAGCGGGGTGACCGCTGTCCTGCCTGCGAACTATGTATTGACTTCACGTACATACTAATCTACACTGATTGTATGGTGTTCGAATGGGATCCCGTCAAGGATCGGATCAACATGGCAAAACATGACATCAGTTTTTCCGATGCCTGCAACGCCTTTCTCGACCCGGGGCGTCTGATCTACAAGGATCTTGTTCATTCGACCAGGGAGGAGCGCTTTTTCTGCTACGGAAGGATTGGAAACAAAGTCTGCACCGTCCGTTTTACCGTCAGGGGAAATGCCATCCGCATCTTCGGAGCAGGATTTTGGCGGGAAGGAGCAAAAATATATGAAGCCCAACAAAAAGACACTATCTGACAAAAAACTGGACGATATTCCCTACAGTGCAGCTCCCAGGCACATCGCCCGCTCGATGGCGGTCAGTGAGCGCCTGGGACCGATGACAGATTTTTTGCCGCCACCCCACGAACTTGCCCAGGCAATCCGCAAAACAAGCATCACCATCAGGATTGACCCTGATATCCTCGAGTGGTACAAGTCACTGGGCGGCGCCTACCAGACGACGATGACCGCTGTCCTCCGGGCTTACATGGAGGCCTGGCGGGACAAGGTGTGAGGGGGTTCCTCACAGCGCGAACTGGATCCCGATGGTAAAGCGGCCCAGGCGACCGCTGGCCGTGTCGCTCGAATAGGTGTCCGTCAGGCCAAGCTCGTACGACAGATCGATCCCCCAGCTTCCAAACTCAAACGAAGTCCCGATGGCCAGATCAATCGTCGTGCCGGTAAAGTTTTTGTACCCGTCAGTCCCCGTGTACTCCCCGAGACTGAAACCGACAACGGGCCCGGCCTGCAGTGCGAGACCAAAGGAAGCTCCGTCCACCAGGTAGTAGCGCCCCATGACCGGCACGCGGACCGAGGCCGGCAGCCAGGTGTGGGCCGCATCATTGACGACTGCAAAATCGAGGAGCAGCCGGGGTGAAAGCGTCCAGCTCGGGGCCAGGGGAATCTCCACGGCCAATCCGTAATGGACGGCAAAGATGGCGTCCAGTCCATTGGGGCTGGACCCCGAGGCAAAGAGTCCGGCATCCAAAAAGGCAAACCGACCCAAAACGCGCGTGCGCGCACTGATCAGGCGGGTGTCAAAATCGCGGTCATCGGGATGGACAAAGGCGCTGCGGATCCCCTCGAAGTTGGCTCGCCAGTAGGCGTCATTGAGGTTGGCATAATCGATCTTGTACCCGGTCTGGGGGGCATGCAAAAACTTCCCGTCACCAATATAGATCCCGACGTGTGAGGCCCCCGGCCCCGCTGTGTGAAAATAAACGAGATCACCGGGACGCGGCTCCTGACGAACGGCAAGTTTGGCGTACTGGTCAAAGGTGACACGGGGAACCTCGCCCCCGATCTGACGAAAGACGTACCAGATATAGCCCGAACAGTCAAAGCCCGAGGGCGAGGTTCCGCCCATCAGGTAGGGGACGCCAATGTGGCGCTTGGCCTCCTCTATTACCTCGTCCCGCTTGTCATGCGGCAGGAGTCCCCCGGCCAGCAGTCCCGCATACAGACTCACCAGCACGATCCCTGCGCCAAAAATCCGCCCTGCCCTGTTCACCATCTTCCTGCCCTCCTGACCTAAGAGCAGACATACCACGCATGGGCGGATTTATCAAGCTTGCATTGCGCTGGTGCCGTGGTCTTTCGCTGATATTCATCATGCCCCGTGCTACACTTGACCCAGCATCGGCTTGATGCTGAACAGTCCCTGAAGGGCGTATAAACGGTCTATCCAGAATGTGTCCGCTGGACAGACTATGCAGCCCGGAAGAGAACAGGCGGTATTGCTGCTTCTTTTTTCGTCCGGAGCAAACATATAATCAAATTCCTTGATTTACACGCCAGACTGGCGCAGACTGAGTATCAGGCTGGCATCATGAGGAGGGTGGCCATGGAACCAAACCACGCGTCACGCATACCCGAGGCAAGTGCCGAGACCCTTGCCCTTCAGCAGCAGGCTCTCTTCAGTGCCATGACAGAGATGATCGTGCTCCATCAGGTCATCTTTGATTCTGAAGACAGACCGGTTGATTACCGTATCACTGACTGCAACACGGCCTTTACCCGGGTCACCGGCATTTCAAGGGAAGCGGCTGTTGGCAAGCTGGCCAGTGAACTCTACAGTGTGTCTCCGGCCCCCTATCTTGACGTGTATGCCAAAACAGGAACAACCGGGATTCCCCAGCAGTTTGAAACATATTTTCCCCCAATGGACCGGCATTTTGTCATCTCGGTTGTTTCACACGCGCCCAACTGTTTTGCGACCATCACAACTGACATCACAGACATAAAACGACTGCAAATTCAGGTTGAATCGAAAAACAAGGAGCTTGAGCAACTGGTCTATATCGCATCCCACGATCTGCGTTCACCCCTGGTCAATGTAGACGGCTATTCGCGGGAACTGGCCTTTGCCATTGATGACCTTGAAGCTGCTGTCTCTGAGCAGGCTCTCCCCCGCGAACAACTCACTACCAAGATCCAGTCCACACTGGCAGAGATGCGGGATGCCCTGCGCTATATCCGTACCAGCACAGCCCAAATGGACTCCCTCCTTAAAGGACTGCTCAAGCTCTCGCGTTCTGGCAGGGCAGCCCTGACAATCGTACCAATAGACATGGATACTCTTGTTGAAAAAGTCCTGTCAGCACTTTCATGGCAAATCAGGGAAGCCGGGGCTGATGTCAGGCTTGACCCGCTTCCTTCCTGCCGGGTTGATGCAATACAGATGACCGAGGTCTTTTCAAACCTGATCTCAAACGCAATCAAGTTTCTTAGTCCCACCCGGCCGGGACTGATCCGGATCAGCGGGACCGCCGCCCATGGACGGGCAGTCTATACCGTCGAGGACAATGGAATCGGGATCGCACCACAGCACCAGACCAATATTTTTGAGATGTTTCACCGCCTTGATCCCGCAGCGACACCAGGTGACGGACTTGGATTGACGCTTGTCCGGCAGATTCTCAGCCGGCTGGACGGAAGCATCAGGGTTGAATCCGTCCCGGATCAGGGAAGCCGCTTTATCATTGAAGTCCCGGCGATGGTGTAGAATCCCTTGATGGGGAGGCCCCGTCAGGCGCCGGATCGTCTTGCACAGTATTGCTGGCAGTTTGGAAAAATGAGCCTATCACATAAACCCGGAGGAAGCCACTGATGAACCAGGAAGTTGTCATTTTGATCGCTGATGATGACGAAGGACACGCCGAGCTGATCCGGCGAAATCTTGTCCGGGCGGGAATTGCCAACCCTCTGATGCATTTCAAGGACGGACAGGAGGTCGTTGATTTTCTCATCCGCCAGGGTTCGGGACCACAGCGGCAACCCGACACGGCATATGTCCTCCTGCTTGATATTCGCATGCCCAAGCTGGATGGAATCGAGGTCCTCTCCCTGATCAAAAGCAACGACGAACTGAAAAAAATCCCGGTGATCATGATCACAACCACTGACGATCCGCGTGAAGTCGAGCGCTGCCACCTCCTTGGGTGCAGCAACTACATCACCAAGCCGGTCGAGTACGAGAGTTTTGTCAATGCCATCCGCCAGCTTGGGCTCTTCCTCTCGGTTGTCGCTGTTCCCATAATTTCCTGTCCCAACTGACACCAAGCAGGATACCCATCATGGATGACGGACAACATGACCTTTTGGCTGAGCCCCCGGTACGCAAAATCCTCGTTGTCGAGGACGACCCAGCCCTGGGAAAACTGATTGTACGACGGCTCGGACGTACCGGCTTTACCGCTACTGCCGTGACAAGCGGGAGCCAGGCCCTTGCTGTCTGGCAGCCCGACACGGTCATGCTTGTCGACCAGAAACTGCCTGACATGACAGGCCGACAGTTGATTGCCCGGCTGCGCGAAAAGGGCCACACCCCTGCATTTATTGTCATGACAGGACAGGGTGACGAACGCCTGGCCGTCGAGATGATGAAGCTGGGAGCCGATGACTATCTGGTAAAAACGATTGATTTTATCGATGTCCTGCCCCAGGCATTTACCCGTCTCTTTGTACGGGTTGAGACGGAAAAACGGCTGGCACAGGCCGAAGCTGACCGAAACAGGCTTGAAGCCCAGCTCAGGCAGGAACAGCGACTGTCCGCAATCGGAACGCTGGCCAGCGGAGTTGCCCACGAGATCAACAACCCGCTCAACGTCATTATCAATTACGCGCAACTGATTCTTGACCGCCTCCCCCCCAGAGAGCACCAGCTTCTCGAATTTTGCCAGGAGATCCTTGATGAAGGACAGCGTATCACAAACATTGTCCGCAACCTGTTGTCCTTTTCCCGCGTTGAGCAGTCCTCTCACCGCCCCGAATCTCCAAAACAGCTTGTGGAAGGGGTCCTCTCCCTCGTCGGCAAACTGCTGGAAAAAGACGAGGTCACCCTCAATCTCGAGGTTGAGCCAGAACTGCCCATGATTTCCTGCTCGGCTCCGCAAATCCAGCAGGTCATCCTCAACCTGATCGTTAATGGACGGGATGCACTGAACGAACGCTATCCGGGATACCATCCGCAAAAATTTCTTGCAGTACATCTGTCGCGCACCCCGGGCGATCCGGGCTGTATCCGGTTTTCCGTATCAGACCACGGGAACGGAGTTCCTGAATCAATCCGGGACAAGCTCTTTCACCCATTTTTTACCACCAAGGACCCGGACAAGGGAACAGGCCTTGGCCTTTCCATCTGTCAGACCATCGCCCACGAGCACGGGGGCCGGCTCTCATTCGAAAGCGTACCCGGCGAAGGCACAAGCTTTTTTCTGGATGTTCCTGCATGCGGATCAGCAGGTCCCTGACCTGCAGTGAAACTGGTACCCCGGATACAGGCAGGAGGTCAGCACCGTCTTCAAGCGCCTTGCTCCCGCAGACAATCGTCCGGGCATCTCCTGACAAGGCCTGCATTCGTCACACACTATGCATGCTCATGCAGGCCGCCAGGAAAGGGAGTTGCAAACCACCCTTAGAGAGGCTTCGTAAAGATGCGGTAGCGCTTGAACTCGTACCCGCCCCAATCCAAAATCGGCTGGATCATCTTGACATTGTTTTCAACCACAATCGAGCAGGACGACCAGAGATATCCGTACTTTCTGCCCGCAGCGACAGTATCCATGACCAGCACTGCGTCAATTCCACGATTGCGGTATTCTTCCTTGACGCCAAACAAAAAGGTCCTGAGCCCGTAGGCCTTTTTCTTGGCACGTAAAAAATGCCACCAGCCAAAGGGAAAGAGACGGCCGTTCATCTTTTTCACCGATGGATTGAGATCAGGGAGCGTAATGGATGTAGCGACTGTTTCGCCATCCTTGTCCACCAGAAAAATCATCCGGGGATCGAGGATCATCTTGAGTGCCTCGGTGACTGCCTCAAACTGCCGGTCCGAATATGGAACATGACCCCAGTTTGCTGCCCAGGCCGAATTGACCACACCCTTGATCCGCTCAACCTCTGCCTCAAGGTTTTTATGGTCAATGCACCTGAAGACAAATCCCTTTGAGACAAGCCGTTCCCTGACCTTGGCGAAGAGCTCGGGGACAACAACGTCCTTCCCGATCATAAACGAAAGCCAGTCGATGTCCTTGACGTATCCGGCCTTTGCCATCAGATCAATGTAGTACTTCGGCGTATAGACCTCAAGAATGACCGGGGTCTTCGGTTCGTTGTCATGTCCCTCGGCCAAAAGACCTATTTCGTCGTAGATCGTGTAATTCATCGGTCCGATCATCTTGGTGGCTCCGCGGGCACGACACCAGCTTTCGGCAGTATTCAGGAGAGCCGTCGAAGCTTCTTCATCATTCATGCACTCGTAAAAACCAAAAAAGCCATCCCGGGTCTTGTGATATTCGTCGTGCTTGTGATTGATGTGCCCGGTAATCCGGCCGACAACTTCTCCGTCCCGTATGGCCAGGAAAAACGCCGCCTCGCCAAACTCGAAAAACGGATGCTTTTTTCTGTCAAGCGAATGCTTCATGTCGAAGACAAGGGGCGGAACCCAGTTGGGATCACCCTTGTAGACGGCCCAGGGCATCTTGATAAAACGCATCGTATCACGTTTTGTCAGCACTTCACGAATCTCAAGCATCTTCTGGCTCCTCCTGCATCTCACCCGTGCAACCCATTCAGGTAAATGTACAAATGTTTTTTGGGGTCCACAAGCGCATCCAGTATATACTATTTGAGGAACAACCTCCAGCCGAAACAAAAGCAAATTTCCGGCTGGGTGCTCCGTAACAAAATGACACTCGCAGGTACCACAATGACACCAGCCATTCTCGAAAAATATGCCGCAGTCCTCGAATGGGGCCTTGAGACCGCCCGGGGGAAAGCCTACAAACCATACGAAACAGTCCTGCTCCGGTACGATATTGACGCCCTCCCGCTGACTGAAGCGGTCTGGCGCCGTCTGGTCGCACGCAAACTCAATGTGACTGCCCGCCTCCTGACCCCTCCAACCATGGAAAAGGATTTTTATGCCCTCTCCGACGCCAGGCAACGTGGCTTTATCGCGGCCGGAGAGCGCGAGTTTTACGAAAACCTCAATGGAAACATCTATATCGGTGCGCCCTCTTCACTGACCCATCTGAAAGAAATAGACCCGAAACGGATAGCCGAGGTAGCCCGGGCCAGAAAATTTGTCCGGGACATCATGGAATCGCGCGAATCCGCAGGAAAATTCGGCTGGACCCTCTGTACCCTGGCCACAGACGAACTGGCCAGACGCGCAGGTTGCACCCGGGCGGAATACGAAAAACAGATTATCCGTGCCTGCTTTCTTGATTGCCCGGATCCGGTAAAAAAATGGAAGGAAGTACACGCCGCAGCCATGGATATCAAGGCCTGGCTTGGATCCCTCAGAATCCAGACGATACGCATCGAGACGGCCAGTATGGATCTTGAAATCCGCCTGGGCGAAAAACGCCGCTTCCTTGGTGTCAGCGGACACAACATCCCTTCGTTTGAAATCTTTACCTCACCCGACTGGCGCGGCGCACGCGGCATCTGGTACGCTGACCAGCCCTCGTTTCGCAGCGGCAATCTTGTCGAAGGCGTCAAGCTTGAGTTTGCCGAAGGCAAGGCCAGGGTGGTTGGTGCCAAAAAAGGTGCCGACTTTACCCGCCAGATGCTGGCCATGGATGCAGGAGCCTGCCGGATCGGCGAGTTTTCCCTGACTGACAGGCGGTTTTCGAACATCAACCGCTTCATGGCTGACACATTGTTTGATGAGAACTATGGCGGAACCAATGGAAACAGCCATATCGCTGTCGGCAACGCCTACCTTGACACGTATGCCGGTAAGCAAAGCTCACTCGACAAGGCAACCCGGACTGCTCTCGGGTATAACGAGTCTGCACTGCACTGGGATCTTGTCAATACCGAGCAAAAAAGCGTGACTGCCGTACTTGCAAACGGAAAATCTGTCTGCATCTACGAGAGGGGACAGTTTACACGATGAGCACCACACCCCGACGACGCAGCACCGACAATGCCGAGCGATATGATGTTGTCGGCTTCGGCACTATTGTTGTTGACCAGCTCGCCATCGTCCCGCGATACCCCGCCCCGGACGAAAAGATGGGGGCAGACTCCATCCTCCTGCAGCCAGGGGGACCTGTCCCCACTGCACTGGCCCTGCTGTCCCGCATGGGCCGGTCTACCGCATTTTGCGGACTGGTCGGAGATGATTACTGGGGAGACTGGCTCTCCCAAATCCTGCAGCAGCGAAAAATCGATGCACAGCGTCTTGTTCGTGTCCCCTCCGCTCGAACTCCCCTGGCCCAGATCTGCTCCGAGCACAGCAGTGGCACACGAACTGTCCTGCATGACGAGGGGATGCTCCCTGCACTTGAACTCCGGCACTTTGCCCTTGCGGATCAGCAGGGTTCCATCTCCCAGAGAGCATCCGATATTCTCGACAGCCTGCCGGCCGCACGCTGCATTCACGTTGATGGCCGTGAACACGAAATCATGCCCCGAATTCTTGAAGAGTATCGCCGGCGGGAGAGCCTTGTCTGTATTGATTGCGGAACCTTCAGACGCCGCACGCTCGAACTCCTGCCCCTGGCTGACTGCATCATCATGCCGGCAGGGTTTGCCCATTCTGTGTTCGGAAACCGTCCCCTGGAGCGCCTCGTCGCTGACTGTCACGACGCATGGCTGTCAGCCAGCCGCATCGTCATTACCGATGGAGTCAGAGGTTCCGCGGGGTGGAGCGATGGTGAAATCGTACTGCAAGGGGCATGGCCGGTCACAACTCTTGACAGTTGCGGGGCCGGCGATATCCATACAGGGGCCTTTATCCACGCAACACTGGAGGGAATGTCCCTTGCTGCATCGCTGGCTTTTTCGGCCGCCGCAGCGGCCCTCAAGTGCACTGTCCCGGGAAACGGGTCTTCTCCCGAGAGTGCAGCCGCTGTTTTCCATTTTCTTGATACACAGGCTGCAGACTGACTGAAACAGCGATCTGCCAGGCCGGCCTTTCAGCGCCACCTGCGTGAGAGGACTGCCCTCTCCTTCCATGACTTTCCGCTGTGGTACATTCGCATGGTCCATTGCGACCTCCCCGTGATTTGCTATATTTCCCCGTAATTGAGCTGGGGAGAAACGATATGCGCCTGTGGTGGGAAAGAAATGATCTTGGATACTCCAGTGAAGGGAGACTGCAGCTTGGCGGAAGGGATCTTGCCTCGTTGGCAGAGGCCGGGACAACCCCGGCATTCCTGTACAGCCTTCCTCGGGCTACCGCCAATCTGCAGGCCGTGCATGCCGCTCTCGACAGCGCGGGAATTACCAGGCATCGCATTTTCTATGCAATGAAGGCCAACCGCTTTATGCCACTTTTGACAGCGTTTGCCCAAAGCGGGCTTTGCGGGATCGATGTCTGCTCACCCGAGGAGATGTTGCACGCGCTGGCATGCGGATTTTCTGAATCCGATATATCCTATACCGGGACATCCATTTCCGAAGCGGACCTTGACATCATCTGCCGCCACCCCGGTATCCTGATCAACTGCGACTCTCAAAGCACGATCCGGCGCCTCGCCAGGCGAGGCGTTTTTACAAAAATTGGCCTGCGTATCAATCCAGCCATTGGTACGGGCTATGGCGACAGTCAGCTCCTGTCGTACAGTGGTGACAAATCAACAAAGTTCGGAATCTATATTGAGCAGTTTGACGAGACCCTCGCGCTGGCAGCATCACTCGGACTTGACATCGTCAGAATTCACTTTCATACAGGCTGCGGCTACCTCGAACGGCAGCTCCCGGTCTGGGAGCGCGTCCTCGAGGCCTGTTGCTCCTTTATGGACCGGATTCCCAGACTTGAAGCCATCAACATCGGCGGTGGCCTGGGGGTGCGTCACAAGGAGTCGGATGGCACTCTTGACCTCTCACAGTGGGCCGATGTCATCCGCAGACGTCTTGGAAAATACAACTGCGAAATTCAGGTTGAGCCGGGTGACAGGATCATCAAGGATGCAGGTGTGCTTGTCCTCAGAGTCAATACCGTCGAGCACAAAAAAGACACCCTCTTTGCCGGGGTCGACGGCGGA
>JAKPMW010000152.1 GCA_029548715.1 Spirochaetota bacterium
TGTCCGGCTGTGGCAGCAGGGAGGGCGGGGCCTCCGCTGCCCAGTCTTCCGGCACAATATCCGCTCCCTCAGCGACCATCCCTGTCGTGACCGAAGCCTACCCTCCCTACTCGCTGGAGCGGGAGGGAAGGATCGAGGGCATCTCGACCGAAGTCGTGCGGGCCATTTTTCGCGAGGCCGGCCTGCAGCCGAAGATCAGACTGATGTCCTGGGTGCGCGCCTACGAGTCCGCCCGGACCACTCCCGGCATGCTCATCTATTCCATTTCGCGCACCCGCGAGCGGGAAAGCAGTTTTGTCTGGATTGGAACCATCGCTCCCTACGATGTCAGTCTCTTCTCCCACTCATCGCGTGTGGACATCAAGGCCGGACCCATTTCGGGAATGACCCATCTGCGGGTCGGTCTGGTGCAGGGGACCTCGGTCATCCCCTGGTTCGAACGCGAGGGGTTTTCGCAGGACAAAAGCCTGGACCTCTCGAATTCGTACGAGGCCAATGTCCGCAAGCTTCTGGCGGGACGGATCGACATTCTTCCCACAAACCGCCTCCTGATGCAATACATCCTCTCCACGCTCGGGCTGCCTCCAGGCTCGGTCCGTGAGGTCATGCCCCTGCCGGAGGTCTCCTCCGAAGGGCTCTGGCTGGCGGCTCATCCGAAGACCGATCCCAAACTGGTCACCAGACTGCGCACCGCACTCGCCCGGATCAGGGCCAGCGGCGAATACCTGAAGATCATCAACCAGTAAACTGACTTCCCCTTCCGGTTTTTCATGGGGAACAGCCCTCAAACGGGAAACGCACGGCCTGCCGCGCGGGAGTCCGCTGCAGCACCCGGACTCATATGATGAAATCACATTTTTGTCATGCGACTCCGGGAGACCCATGCCAAAAACGTGATACTGTACACACTCCCCTGCTGTCTGCAGCATTCCCTGCCCGTCCCCGCACTTGTGAGTTATCTTTGATAGAAACACGGGTGTTCCCGTCCCTGCAACCAAGGAGAACCACATGTCATTCACCTACCGCAACCGCATGCCCGAGGTGGCTGACATCCTCTCCGAGATCCCCCTCCCCCCCGAGCTGGGCGCAATCAAGAAGCAGCGGGATGATGAGCTCAGGGCGATCATCAGCGGGACTGACGACCGCTTCCTCCTTGTGATCGGGCCCTGTTCGGCGGACGCCGAGGCACCCGTGCTCGAATACGGGGAGCGCCTGGCAAGACTCCAGGAGCAGGTCCGCGAGCGGGTAATCCTCGTCCCGCGAATCTATACCAACAAACCCCGCACGACGGGTGAGGGCTACAAGGGGATGATGCACCAGCCAAAGGCCAATGAGGCCCCGGACGTGGTTGAGGGACTCAAGGCCCTGCGCCGTCTCCACGTCAAGGCCATCGCCCAGACCGGCCTGCCCGCCGCAGACGAGATGCTCTACCCCGAAAACTATCCCTATGTCGAGGATCTCTTGACCTACGTCGCGATCGGTGCCCGCTCGGTCGAAAACCAGCTCCATCGCCTGACAGTCAGCGGACTCGACATCCCCGTCGGAATGAAAAACCCTACCTCGGGCGATCTCGGGGTGATGCTCAACTCGATCCAGGCCGCCCAGGGACAGCACCAGTTTATCTACAACCGCTGGCAGGTCGAGACAGCGGGCAACCCCTGGGCGCACGCCATTCTCCGGGGTGCCGTCGACCATCACGGTCGCGCTGTTCCCAATTTTCATTATGAAAACATCATGGAAACACTCGCCCTCTACGAAAAACGGGGCCTTGCAAACCCGGCCATCCTGATCGACACCAACCATGCCAATTCCAACAAGCAGTACCGCGAGCAGATCCGCATCGCGCTGGAGGTCATGACAAACCGCCGCCTCTCCCCCGCTATCCGCCGGGTCGTCAAGGGCCTGATGATCGAAAGCTATCTGGTCGAAGGCGCCCAGAGCCCGGCCAGCAGCCCCCACACCCGCGGCCAGTCCGTCACCGACCCCTGCCTCGGCTGGGAGGAAAGCGAGCGTCTTGTGCTGGATATCGCAGAGCTGGCCTGACCAATCCCTGCCGGGAGATCAGCCGCTTCGGGCTGCCTGCACTTGTTTGTGAACAGCGGCCCTCTCCGGAGGCACGCCCGGAGGTGAATGGCAGGCTTTCGCATGACGGATCCCCGCCTCCCGGCCCTACATGATGCTCAAGGCAAGGGCCGCGGCCCCCAGGATGGCATTGAGCGGATTGAGCGGAGGCTTGGCCAGCAGGGCTACGCGATACAGAAGCGGCCCTGTCATATACAGCAAGAGCAGTCGTACCAGAATATCATGCTCGGGCTTGATGATGGGGAGGAGGACCGCCTGCCACCAGGCCCAGAGACAGATTGCAGCGCCCAGCGCAAGCACAAAGCGGACCAGCCAGGGGCGCTTCGTCCCTGATTTCGGAAAGCTGTCCAGCCCCCGCACCGGCCGACCCCTGAATTTGAGCACCAGCCAGGTACCGATCAGGACCACGTCGACAGCCGCAATCGCCAGAAAGTTCGGACCAAACTGGAGAGGCATGTCAGCAAAAAAGAGGACGCTGCCCACTGTTGACAGGCCGGAATAGAGAGGATCGAATTTTCGCTCTTCATCAAATCCGATCACGGCACCGAAGAGAAACGCCAGGCCGAGGGAAAACGAGAGCATATCGGGAGCGGTCGGGGCAATGATACCCAGCCTGGCAGCGACTCCGGCAAGAAAAATCGGCTGCACAATGGCCAATAGACCAAGCGCACCACTGACCACAAGCGCCAGCCCCCGCGAGCCTGTCTCGCGCACGTCGATGATCAGGTACTTCAAGCGGACAAGCACGATCACCAGGGCTACGATCACCACAAGATGGGCGAGTGGTTCAAGAAGCATCCCCAGAAACTGCCGCTGGCTTCCCGCCAGTTGCTGCACGACAAGCAGGGCACCCGCAGTGGCAACGTCAAACCCGAGAGCCTCGGCATCCAGCTTCGCAACCCAGCGTGCAAACCAGGCAAACAGCGTCTTCATCCGGCACCTCCAGCAATCCTTCGTGACACGGGCAGTATACACAGGCAGGACCGGGCCGTCCAATCATTCCCGCCTGCGGTCTGCGCGCGCAAACAGAGGTCCTCCCCTGCAGACCCAGTCCACACAGGGAAAGGCATTGCGCGGACTGTGCGGTGCATCCCGGCAAGAAACAACCATGCCCGAAGCTGGAAAAACATCAACAAAAAATAGGGGTTTTTCCCTACAGACTCCCGGCCCCAAACCCTGTAGCTTGAACCGGTTTGAATTCGAGATACCTGTGCCGGAGTACGCAACGATGAGACTCGTCCTCAGCAGCATCGTCGCAGGCATGCTGCTGGCAGCCTGCCTGCCTGAGACCGGAAACCCGCTCAAGGCCGGGCAGGACAGGTCGCGAAACCGCCCCCCTGTCCGGGTTGGCCTTGTCCTGAGCCATTTCGGACTGGGGGACCAGTCCTTCAATGACATGCAGTACAACGGTCTGATCGAGGCCTGGCGCCGGCACGAGATAGACGCCACCTTTTGCGTCCCCGAATCGGCCTCGACGAAGGACATCCGCCGGGCCTTTGAAAAACTCCTGCACGAAGAGATGTGCAACCTGATCATCGTCGGAGAGGCCTGGCTCATGAA
>JAKPMW010000156.1 GCA_029548715.1 Spirochaetota bacterium
TGGCATTTCTGGTCAATCTTGCAGCATCCCTTCTGGCCGGCCTGCATATCAGCGACTTTCTCGCCCGGCGCAGGGCGATCGAAAGCGAGCTGGCGGCCAACGAAAAGCGAAAATCGGCAATACTGGCCGCCATCCCGGACCTGCTCTTCATCCTCTCGCGGGACGGACGCTTTGTAGATTACATTACCTCCAGACCGGAAAAACTGCTGGTACCGCCTGCTCATTTTATCGGGCAAAGCATCCATGATGTCCTCCCCCCGTCAATTGCGATCCCGACCCATACCGCGATCGTACAGATTGATGAGGGAGAACAGCGCTTTACCTACACCCTGGATGATGGCACAGTCGAACGGGACTACGAAGCCCGGGTTATAGCCTGGAGCGCGGCTGAAGTCCTGGTCATCATCCGTGATATGACCGAAAACAGAAACCGCGAGCGGCAGATTGCACGCCTCGAGGCACAGCTTCTCCAGGAGCAAAAGCTTTCAGCCATCGGGACCCTCTCGGGAAGCGTTGCCCACGAGATCAACAACCCCCTGATGGGGATGATCAATCTGGCCCAGCTCATCCTCGACAATACCGCCGAATCACACTCCGATCCTGCTGGCTGTCCAGAACGCATGACCAGACTGCACAAATTTGCCTCTGAAATCATATTTGAAGGTGACCGGATCGCGTCCATCGTGCGGGCCCTTCTGTCCGTCTCCCGTCAGGAAGAGGCGGGCATGGTTTTGGCCACGCCTGCCGAACTGGTGGAAAGTGTCCACTCACTTGTTTCAAAGCTCTTCGTCAAGGAGGACATTACTATCGATTTCATTATCGATTGCGATGCACCGCCAGTCAGCTGTATTCCTGCCCAGATCCGGCAGGTGCTTCTCAATCTCCTGACAAATGCGCGGGACGCCATCGAAGGTTCGGAAAACCACGATCCCCGTACCAGCCGGATCACACTCCATGCCTGCAACCACGAGGATGGCAGGCAGTGGCTGCGAATATCAGTCTCGGACACAGGCGAGGGGATGGACGATTCGATCATCCAGCATATCTATGAACCATTTTTTTCGACAAAGGAGCGCGGCAAGGGGACGGGGCTCGGTCTTTCTGTCAGCAGGGAGATCATCGAAAAGCATCATGGCCGGATTTCATGCGAATCCCTTCCCGGAGAAGGCACAACCTTTCACGTTGACCTTGCCGCAGGCTGACCAGCGCCTTCTTCAGCCCCGGCGCCGCCCTGAGAGGAGTCTGCGCTCGAGATACCGGCCGTACCCGGCCGGGATACAAACGCGGCCCTCTTCGGCGGCCAGTGTTCCCCGTGAAAACACAAAACGCGCTGCCCCCGGGATCTCGTAGCCCTCCCAGATCGACTCATCACAGCGGGAAACCTGACTCTTCGCCCCAAGGCGCGTCATGCGGACCGGGTCCCAGACCACTACGTCAGCATCCGCACCGATTGCCAGTGATCCCTTGTGGGGAGCCATCCCGAAAATCCGCGCCGCCCGGGCACTCGTCAGCCCGACAAATTGCTGCGGCGTTATGCGCCCCTCGGCAACCCCGAAGGCCCAGAGAAGTTTCATCCTCTCCTCGATCCCGGAAACACCATTGGGGATTTTGGTAAAGTCATCCCGCCCGCGCTCCTTCTGCCCCTTTGTGCAAAAAGGACAATGATCAGTCGCAACAACGTCAACAACGCCGGAAGTCAACCCCTCCCAGAGTGCATGAAGATGTTCGGACCCACGCAGGGGGGGACTCATGGTATAGCGGGCCGTTGAATCAAAATCCCCTTCATAGCACTGATCATCCAGCAGGAGATAGTGCGGGCAGGTCTCGACATAGACCGGGCTTCCCGCCGCCCTCGCTGCCGCTGCCGCCTCAAGCCCACCCATTGTCGAAAGATGGACTATGTAGAGATGTGCGCCAAGCGTGCCGGCAAGAGCGATGGCCCGGGTGACTGCCTCCTCCTCGACAGGAGCGGGCCGGCTCCTCGGATGCCAGCGGACCGAGGTCTTGCCCTCTTCGACAAACTGCCGTTGCAGGTGCTCGATAATGTCGCCATGTTCGCAGTGCGCTGTCACCAGATACGCCCCCCGGGCAGCAGCATCCAGTACCCGGACAAAGGCCTGGTCATCCAGTCCGATGGCCTTCTTGTAGGCCAGGTAGGTCTTGAAACTGGGTGCCCCCAGTTCGGCCGAGCGCGCCATCTCTTCAGGAATCGAATCCCTCCATTCAACCACGCTCATATGGAGACCATAATCACAGAGGACATGATGATCCGCCTCGGCCCGCCGGGCACGCAGGGCTGTCACAAGGTCCTGGCCGTGTTCGGGCGTGACAAAATCAATCACGCTGGTGGTCCCGCCAGCCAGCGCGGCCCGGGTTCCGTTTTCAAAATCGTCGGCCGAAAGCAGCCCGCCCCCGACGGGAAGGGAGAGATGAACATGGGGGTCAATCCCGCCCGGCATAACATAGCAGCCCTCGGCATCGTAGACCCTGTCAGCCTGCTCGTGCCTGAGGTCTCCGGCGGCGGCAATTTTTCCGTCAACCAGCATGAGATCCCCATGCTGGGCATGGGTCTCCGTCACCAGAACCCCGTTTTTTATGATACTTGTCATTCGTATTCTCCAGATCCCGAAACCATTGGATTCATCGCAGCGACAGCCCCGGATCCCGTCAATTCAGCAAAACCCGCGGATTGCATGCCCTGTCGAAAAACGCGGCGCCTCAATCGGGCAAGCGGAAGACGCCTTTTTCCCGGTCCCACTTGAGCATGATCCGCGAACGAGCCAGCGTATTGACCATCGACGCAAGGATACGGGATTCTTCGGCCGTCAACCCTGTCGTCGTATACTGCCCCCGGATAATGATGTTTTCACGCAAAAAGCTGGCGCGCAGGGTCGTCCCGATCCGGGGCAGCTTGTAGCGCACGAGTTCAATCTTTTCGCGGGCTGCAATCTGGACCCCCTTTTTCAGATCTTCCATATTCCACTGATTGGGCTGGTAAAACATGGTCCAGTCGATACCGGGGAGGACCTCAGCCGTGACATCCTGCCAGCCCGAACCCTGGCGCACAAAAAACTTGATCCCGGCAGCACTGGCCCTGGTAGCGTCACCACCAAAAATATTGAGGGCAATCACCCGGCCCCGTTTTTTTGATTCAAATACGGCCATCTCGTGATTGACAAAGCCACCACCAGTCCCGCGATCAACAACCTCGATATAGCCATTTTCGATATCAACCACGGCGTCCATGTCGTAGCCGACAGTGGACTTTGTCTTCCATTTATTGCCAATCTGTTCGAGGGCATAGCGGTGTTTTGTTCCATCATAACTGAACGCCTCGATGGGCAGGGACTGATACACCTCGACGACGGACATGGCCATACCCGCAAGCGCGGGCATCAGGATTGAGATGACAAGAATACCGGTGAACAGTGCGCGGTTCATGAAGACTCCTTGCGTGACTTGGGGGGTGGCGTACTACCCGGAAGAGTATACACCGGAAATGGCCACACCTTCCAGATGCAATGCGCCGATGGTATTGCGTGTGTATCATGGCACTCCGGGACATCCGTGGTACTTCCCTGATTTTGCATCCGTTAGCCCGGATAGACCCGTCAAATTTGCAGTATATTGACATGGTAGGGATTTCTGAAAGGAGTTGTCTCATGCAAACACCAATTCTGGCTCTTCTTGTCGCGGCTGTTTTGACGGCCTTTGCCCCGGCCTGCAGCGAGCGAAAACGATACCGTCCCGCCGGTTTCAGCCGCCGATGCCATCACGCTGGGTGACAGCGTCCGCACCGCCGTCAAAGCCGAGGCCGATGCCGCCCGCCCGGCCCTGCTCAGCGGGAAGGCCTGGACCAATAGCGAAACAAAAACGGTCGTCAACGGCTCGGCCGTCAGCACAACCCAGGCGGACACCCTCGATGTCACCGTCTCCCTGACCAATCTGGCACTCTCCGACGGAATCTGGACTGCGACTGGCTCCTGCTCATACAAGTACACAAAAAACGTCAACAACAGCGAAAACACCATCACGTTCAACGGCCTGACCGCGCCTTTTCGCCTTGCAAGTACTGCAACCAATCGCAGCCTGAGTTTCCGCAATCTGGTTATCGATGCCCGCCAGGATGCAGAGACGAGCGAACTGACAACCACCATCAGTGGCGGAATCAGCATCGACGGCTTCAGCTACAGTTACCCGCGCAACTGATGCAGCAAGCCGGGGCCTCACCCTTTGACCAGCGTGCGGCGGACTGGGACACTCCACCGCGCGTTGCCTTGTCCCGGGCTTTGGGAACAGTCCTCCAGCGTGCAATACCGCTCGGACCCGGGATGCGCGTGCTTGACTATGGGGCCGGAACCGGACTGGCCAGCATGGCCTTTGCCTCGCTGGGAATGCAGGTCACAGCAGTGGATACATCCGCCGGCATGCTTGAGGCGCTTGGCAAAAAGCTGGCTGCCCTTGTCCCGAAACCGGATATCACACCCATCCTGCTCATGCAGGGTTCGGCTCTGCCTGCCGGCCCCTTTGATCTCGTCCACCTCTCCATGGTGCTGCACCACATCGAAGACGCAGGCAGACTGATCGCTGACCTGGCCAGGCGGCTTGCGCCAGGTGGCCAGCTTGCCATCTTTGATCTGGCCCCCGATGAGGGACTCTTCCACGACAGCAATGCCGGCGTCTTCCATGACGGATTCGAGCCTGCCCGGCTCAGGCAGTGGTTTGCAGATGCCGGCCTTGACAATATCCGCATTACCGAAGCCCACCGCATGGTGCGACCCCGGACTGCAGCGGACGGATCTGTCCACACGCTGGAGTTCCCGATCCTGCTGGCGGTGGGAGTGCGAGCCGGGTAAAAGCGGAAACCATCAGTTCTGTTTTTTGTAATACTGTTATGGCTATCCGGGATAGAGACCATATATTCATGGTTTTGTTCTGCGTATCCCGGATTATCCGCGTACACTTCGCCACCCCCCTGCTGCCTTGCACTTCACTCCCCGAATTAATCATCATTGAAAACACTCTTGAAACAGCTCCCTGCCTACTGGAATTACAGATAGTCAGTGAGTAGTTTTCTGTATCCCGCTTGAGGACGGCATCCCACGTGACACCCACCCTGTCAGCCAAAGAATTGGCCAAAAAAAAGCTTGCGGTCCTTGTACGCGAGTTTGAGGAACTCGAGAACACTGCCGGACTCAAGGGGCAGAGCGAGGCTCAAGCCCGTATCTGGATCAACAAAGCCCTCGAAGCATTTGGCTGGAACATCGCAAATCCCGCTGAAGTCATCCTCGAATACAGCATCAAGGGTCGCGCAGCCCGGCGCATCAAGACTGAGGGCTTTCATCACAACAGACCCGATTATGCCCTGCTGGTCAATGGAAAGCGCATTCTCTACATCGACGCCAAACGTTTTGACATCTATATCCAGGAACATTCGACCAGCGCATTCCAGGCCAGGACCTACGGCTGGTCTGCCGGCATGTCATTAAGCTACGTCATGGACTTTCAGGAACTGGCGGTCTACGACTGCCGTTTCAAACCGGCCCCTCAGGACAATGCCAAGGTTGCCCGTCTCGCCTACTTTCACTACAAAGAGTACATCCCTCGCTTTGATGAACTCTGGGAATACTTCGGGCACGACGCCATTATCAACGGGTCACTTGAGCACATCAATCCGCAGGACAAGCTGCCACGCGGTGCCATGACTCTGGATACCGACTTTGAAGCCAATCTCTCCCTCTGGCGCAAGGAACTGGCCAAATCCGTGTTGCGCTATGGAAAAATCCGTGACGCCAAATTGCTCTCGGCTGTCGCCCAACGCATCCTCGACCGGATCATCTTTATCCGCTTTTGCGAAGAAATCGGACTCGAAGAATACGGAACCATCAAGGCAATTGTCCATGATCAAGACGGATTTTGGCCAGCATTTATGAAAGAAACCGAAACGCGATGGCGTGGTGTCTACGACGGCGTTTTGTTCCCGCATTCGGAAGAGGATGATCCCACCGGAGTCGAAACAGTCATCAACAATATCTGGATCAAGGGCAATGTCTTCAAAACCATCTGCGCGGGGCTGTACATGCCCTCGCCCTACTGCTTTGAGGTCATCCCGATTGATCTTTTGGGCGGGATCTACGAACGTTATCTCGGAAAACGTCTCAAGGTCGTCGGCAGCGATGTCGAGGACGAATTCAAGCCCGAACACCAGCGCACCCGGGGAGCCGTCTATACTCCGGACTGGGTCATCCGCCGCATCCTCTCCCGTGTGCTTGACCCATTAACAACCGGGAAAACGCCCGCTGACATCCTTGCCCTCAAGATCATCGACCCCTCCTGCGGCAGTGGCAGCTTTCTCCTTGGCGCATTTGCCTTTCTGGAAGGCAAGATCGTCGACTGGTGCCGAGCCAATCCGGATGCAGCGGGCGAATGGGCCATCCTTGACGGAGATGAAGTCCGGCTCAACCGGACCACGG
>JAKPMW010000157.1 GCA_029548715.1 Spirochaetota bacterium
GGAAGGGGCGCGATTGTTGCGGCGGGAAGGCTTTCGTTTGCCGGATTTGCACACCTTGCGCGTCAGGCCCTGGCTGTCATCAGCGTTGATTCGCTGCCGATGCATCTGGCGGCGGTTGCCGGGGCCCGTGTGGTCGCCCTGCATGGGCCGACCGATCCGGTGCGGACGGGGCCCTGGGGCAAGCGTGCCCTGGCCTGCAATGCGGCAGGCGTGTTTTTGTCACCGGCCGGAAGTGGTGAGGCCAGCGGGACAGGTATGCGTCAGGATGGGCCGTTTCGCGGAGAGGGGGGTGAGGGCATCATTCGGCTGGTGCGGGCGGATGAAGGTCCCCCGTGGCCGGTTGCCGGGATGAACTGCCCCAAAATGCCCTGCCTCTCAAAAACATGTCCGCGCTACAAGACGGAGTGCATGCACATCCTGACGCCCGAAAAAGTATTGGCAGTGCTTGCGTGGATTGATTGATCTGATTGCGATGATGTTTTTGCAGAGACACGATTCAGCGCGTCTTGTGCTGCTGTTTGTCAAAAAAGCGCTGCAACAGACGGAGGCGGGATTCGCCTGTACTCCCGGCGAAGATCCCGCAGGGATATGCGCAATTGCCGAAAATTCAGGCAACGAGTCTGCCGTCCTCCCGCGAGGCGACAATCGTGCCTGTCACGAAATGCGCTGGTGGGGTGGCGTACATGCAACGCTGCGACATTCCCCCGCAGGCCTGAGCCCTGTTCCCCAAAAAAATCAGTCCAGAAGAAGTGGATGTGTGTTGTCAAGGATGATGCGTTCGACCAGCCAGCGGCCGGATTGTCGGGCCAGCCCAAGCCGAATTCCGCTGGCGTTGGATGTTGTGGTGTTGGAGGCAAGTGTGACCGGGCGGGAAGCAAGGCGGGCAGCACGTTGTCCGATACCGCGCAGGGTCAGGGCCTCATCGTGGGGCAGCCAGAGAATGCGGGCATGTTCAGGCAGCAGGACGAAGTCGTCCCTGGCAATGACAGCCGGCCGGCCTGTGGGCGGGACAACGAAAACCCTCTCGGTCAGGATCGAAGCCAGGGCCTTTTTGTCAAGCCGGGCAAGGGCCCGGGCGCAGGTGGCAACAGCGGAAAGGGCGGACGGTTCTCCCCGGGCTTTGATCATCAGGGTCAGGGTTCGGTATTGCCCTGCGCTTGTGAAGGGCTCGGTCTGGCGGGCATCGACCCAGCCGCGCTGGCCATTGCAGGAGACTGCAATCCAGCCGTTTGTCACGCTGCTTGTGATGACGGTCCCCGCTTCGAGGCTTGCCAGCACGGGGGAAGTATTGGTCGGCTGTGCATGCAGGGGAACCCGCTGGAGGGCCAGGTGACCGGAAGAAGCAGGCTGGTTTGTCTCCCTGTCACCGCCGGGGAGGGACCGGACAACACGTGCGTGGCCAGTTCCCGCTGGGTTGCTTGCCGCGTCTGAAAACAGGCGTTCAAGCTGTCCGTCGAGTACAAGCCAGACAACAAGCCCGGCGACCGGCAACAGGCCGAGTCCAAGGACGCTGATGAGGGTTGTGTGTTTCATGTTGGTTGCCTTGCGTCAAATTGTGCTGATTTTTGTTTGACCCGTGTCTGAAAAATAGTAAATTTATCTCAAGCCTTGGGGGATTGTGTAAGGGTAGCACGACAGGTTCTGGCCCTGTTAGTGAGGGTTCGAATCCTTCTCCCCCAGCATTAAGGCCCCATAGTCTAGCGGTCAGGACACCGCCCTCTCACGGCGTAGACAGGGGTTCGATTCCCCTTGGGGCTAACCAAGTTGTTTTCGGGCTCTAAAACAGCCTCTAAGTATTGAAACAGTATGGAGTTAGTAGGGGTTCGAAACCCTGCTTTATCGACCCTTAAAC
>JAKPMW010000162.1 GCA_029548715.1 Spirochaetota bacterium
AACCCGCGCGAACTGGTCGAGCAGGGCATCGAGCGCTACGCGCTCCAGGTCTTTGACCGGGATGCAGGTTCGGCCCTGCATGACCGGGCCGGAGGAAAACCTGTCCGGTTTGAGGAGGCTGGCGGGATGCTCTATGCCTATGCTGCCAGCCTCGCAGACCTTGAGGAACTGGCAGGGGCTTTGACGGCGCGGGACTACGTCCTGCGCCAGACAAATCTCGAAGATCTTTTTTTACGGGCAACGGGCAAGGGGTTAAACGATGCACAGTAACGGATACCACACCCATGACTCCCGCAGCGATGCTGCCCTGGCCACCTGGCCCGGAAAACCCCAGTACCCGGGCGAACGGTCTGCACCCTCATGGCTGCACCGGATCCTGGCCGTCTGGTACCGCCACATGCGGGTCTACACCAAAAACCTGATCGCCAACGGGTTTCCGCCCTTTTTCGAACCCCTGCTCTTTCTTGTCGCCATGGGGGTCGGCTTTTCGGGGGCCTTCTCCGGCAAGCCAGTCGATGGCCTGCCCTTTCTTGATTTTCTCGCCAGCGGCCTGATCCTGACCTCGGCCATGTACACCTCGGCCTTCGAGTGTTCATACGGAACCTTTATCCGCCTCAACTATGACAAGACCTATGACAGCATGCTGGCCGCACCCCTCTTGCCCAGGGATATCCTGATCGGGGAAATGCTCTGGGCCGGGACAAAAGGTGCCTTTTTTTCCTCTGCCGTACTCTCGGTCATCTCGCTCTTCGGGCTGATCGGTACCGCGGGGAGCCTGCTCTCACCCCTGGTCGGGTTTCTCACCGGACTGGTCTTCGCTTCGGCCTCCCTGCTGGTGACGTCCTTCGTCCGCTACAATATCGACCATTTCAATTTCTACTTCACAGGGTTCCTCTCCCCGCTCTTTTTCTTCTGCGGCATCCTCTTTCCGGTAGCGCAACTCCCGGCGCCCCTTGACAGCATTGCCGAGGCCTTGCCCCTGACACACCTGGTTCGGCTTGAGCGGGCCGTCTGTTTCGGCAACTGGGGCCCGGAACACCTCGCGGGACTGGCCTACTGCGTGGCCTTTATTCTCCTTGCAGGCTGGCTGGCCATGCGCCGGCTCGAAAAGCAGCTGATAGACTGAAACGAAGGCCCCTTGCCAGTGTCTCCGTTTCATAGTACATATTCAATACTGTGCAACCCAACGCAAAGAGGTTCCCATGAAACGATCAACCGCAATCCTCACCATCGGCCTGGTGAGTCTCTTCACCCTGGCAGTCTTCGGCTACAATCACATCGCCATGAGCGTACTGTCCGGTGGCGTCGCCGAGTGGAACCTCTGGCGTGACCGCGACCCCATGCGGCAGGTCGATCTAAACGATGCCGACCTCAAGGGCCGCAGGCTGCGGAATGTCAATTTTGACCACGTCCTGCTTGAGCAGGCCAACCTCTCGCAGGCCGATCTCTCCTATGCCAAGATGGGCTATGCAAAACTGCGCCGGGCCAACCTGAGCAAGGCCACCCTCTACCGGGCCATCCTCAATGACGCCGACCTGTCTGGTGCTTCACTCAACGACGCCGTCCTGACCCTGGCCCAGCTCAACAACGCCAATCTCGAGCTCTGCAACCTGACGGGGGCCCAGTTGAGCGAGGCCTCCCTCGAAAACAGCGATGGGACGGACGCCAACATGTCCGGCATCCAGCTTCCCAAGGCAAACCTGAGTGCCTCAAAAATGATTGGTGCCAATTTCAAGGGAGCCAATCTGGCAGGGGCCACCTTTTCCCAGGCAGACCTGCGCAACGCCAACTTCTCCGGTGCAAACCTCAAGGGGGCCAACTTCAGCGAGGCCAACCTGCAGAATGCCAACCTCTCCGGTGCCCAGATTGATGACGCCAACTTCAGCTGGGCCAAGCTCAAGGGGGCCCAGGCAGACCGCAAAAATGAGGCCCTCCTGCGCGCCCGCGGCGCTCTCGAACTGGCAAGCGTCAAATGGCTCCAGGCTGATGACGGCGTGCTTCGCCCGGGCACAGGCCAGTAAGGCCCCAACCCTGCGCCTCTCCTCCCCGCGGGTGTGTTCCGCGGGGTTTCTTTTTTTTTGCTGAACAGCCTCTTGGCGGGGCAACCTGCCCGTACCTGCAGATTCTATTTCCATAATCATCGAATTAATTTGCCGATACCCTCCGTTTGCGATATGTTTCGACATATATCGAATTATTTCTCCGGAGGAACCCATGCAGCACACCGAGCACCTTGCCATCCTGCGTGCCCTGGCAGACAACACCCGCCTGACAATGCTCCGCACCCTTGGCCAGACCGCCTGCAGTGCCGAGGACCTGGCCACCCGCCTCGGACTGGCCCCGTCCACGGTATCCTTCCACCTCAAAAAGCTCGAACAGGCCGGGCTCATCAAGGGCCATCGCGAACAGTATTACCGGGTCTTTACCCGGGACGACGAGGCCCTGGCGCCGCGGCTGCTGGATATCGTTGAAGCAGAGATCCAGCCGGCAACTTCCACACCCGATCGGGTAGCAGTCTGGCGGGAAGAAGTCATCCGCCAGTACATGCGCCGCGGACGCCTGCTCAGGCTGCCCAGGCAGCATGCAAAGCGCTGGGTCATCCTTGAGGCTATTGCCGCGTCGTTTGTTGCGGGACGCACGTACCACGAGCATGAGGTCAACTCGATCCTCTCGGCCATCAACGAGGATCATTGCACCCTGCGCCGGACACTGGTTGACGAAGGCATCCTCGAACGGGACAGGGAAGCATACAGGCGCAGCACTCCCTCACCCGCCAAACCCGGAAGTCTGCGGGCCAGTTACGAGGCCAGCTTGCAGACCCTCAGGGGGCAACCCGTCCCGGCAGCGGGACACGACTGATGCTGCACGTTGCGTCGTCAGCGATCTCGAGACACGTCACAGTTGCAGAAAGGAAGGAGACATGAAACCGTCACACAGGGAACTGAGCAGGGCATACCGCGAATCCCCGCCACCCCCGGGAGTCTGGCTGATCCGCTGTACAACCAGCGGGCGCAGCCTGATGGGTTCGGCTGACGATGCCCGCGGAGCCCTCAACCGGATGCGCATGGAACTCGAGACCGGAACCCTCCCCAACTGCGAGCTTCTTGCCGACTGGCAGGCCGGAAAAGGGTCTGACTTCAGCTTTGAGATTATCGATACCCTCAAGAGGGCCAGCCCTCCCGACCCGGCAGGCCAGGCCCGCGAACTGGCAGCGCTTGAATCTCTCTGGCGCGAGCGCTATCCCCGGGCCGAGACGTACAACCTCAAGGGCCGCTGAGAGCGGGCGCCACTCCGGATCATGGTCATGCTATATTATCCGGCATGACCGTGATCCGACAGCTTTTCTCCAGGGACTTTTCCCTCTTTGCCATCGCCATCGCTTCGGCAGCGTTTGCCCAGAGCACCCTGGATTCAACCTTCAATAATTTTCTCAGCGCAACCTTTGCAATGAGTGACTTCGAACGGGGAATCCTTGAACTGCCACGGGAACTTCCCGGACTCCTGGTGATCTTTGTCTCGGCCCTGCTGGCCTTTCTCTGCCCGCGCCATCTCGCTGTCACCGCCAATGTCCTGACAGGGCTGGGGATGTTCCTCATCGGTTTTTTTTCATCCAGCTTCGACATCATGCTGGTCTGGCTCTTCATCGCCTCGGTCGGACAGCATCTCTTTTTTCCACTGCAGTCCAGCATTGCCATGGAACTGGCACCCGAGGGACATACCGGCCGGGTCCTCGGGAAACTCCAGGCCTGGGGCAATATTGCCGGTCTGGCCGGAAGCCTGGTTGTCTGGGGCGGGTTTCGTCTGGCCGGTTTTGACTTCAAGACCAGCTTCGTCATCGGAGGACTGGGCTACCTGTCGGCCGCAGTCATGATCGCAATGATGCAGAGGGATACCCCCCAGCCAGCCGCCAGCCGGTTTCGCCTGCGGCGCGAGTATGGCTTGTACTACTGGCTGACGGTCCTCTACGGAACGCGCAAGCAATTATTTCTGACCTTTGCCCCCTGGGTGCTCGTGACCGTCTTCCACGAACCGACTGAAACCATCGCCATCCTGCTGTTTATCGGCGGGGTTATCGGGATATTCTTCAAACCCTGGCTGGGCCATCTGATCGATCGTCGCGGCGAACGCTTCGTCTTTACTGCAGAGGCCAGCCTGCTCATCCTGATCTGCCTCGGGTACGCCTTTGCCAGTGACCTGTTTGCGCCCCGGGCCGCCCTTGCGGTGACGGCCGGCTGCTATATCATCGACCAGCTTCTTGTCTCAGCCGGCATGGCCCGGGCAACCTGGCTCAAAAAAATCGCCCTCGTGCCGGAGGATGTCCAGCAGACCCTGACTATGGGGGTCTCGATTGATCATGTCTTTTCCATCACTATCGCGCTTGTCGGAGGAGTCCTCTGGCGTGAGGCGGGACACAGCGCCGTGTTTATCGTCGGGGCGGGGATAGCCGTTATCAACCTCATCTCGGCCCGCTTTGTCCGGGTTCCCCGGCCTGTTGCAGGCCGCTCATAAGGCTGTCCCAAAAGGTCCGGCATTCACTCCCCGCCGCACACTAAAGCCTCAAAGTGCCGGCAAGGCAAAACATCGCCCGTCATGTTGTTCGCAAAACACCTGAGCAATACCTCTTGGGACAACCCCGCCACTCACCTGAGGGCCGCAAGACCCGTAAAATCAAATCCATCGACAACAGCGTCCAGCTCTTCCATCGAGGCCAGCTTTTTTCCCTCCCACTGGACAAGAAAGCGGTTGGCAACAAGCAGCATGACCGTGTGCTTTTTGCTGCTGTTGTCAAACTGCCTGATTCCGGCATGCCCCTTGATCGTCACACCCTTGACGTACCCTTCGCTTGATTCGTACGAAAACATCTTGAGCGCATTAAAGGCGGCATAGGCCTGCTCGATGTAGGCTCCGTCCAGGATGGAGATCTTGACCCGCTTCTGTCCCTTTTTGAACTCGCGCACAGCCGTACTCCAGCTCCCCATGCCCATATCGAGCTTGCTGCCCTCGGCCTTTCCCAC
>JAKPMW010000167.1 GCA_029548715.1 Spirochaetota bacterium
CCAGTCGGCGCTGAGGCTGGCCCTGCATGATTCGAACGTCCTGTTTGTCACTGGGACAAGACAGCGTATGTCAGCCCGTGCCATGCACCTCGCGGTCAAGCCCTGGCCTGTCCTCCCCGGTGGGGGGTGGGGCTGTCCCAAAAGGTCAGATACTCACGCTCCGCCGTAGACTGAGGCCTTTAAACTGTCGGCGGGGCAACAGGTTGCAAACCATTCTTTTCGCACAATACCCTTTGGGACAGATTCTTCGGCCCCAGTGGCCGCCTTTTTTCCGTCTCCGGCAAAAAAAACGGGACAAGGTGGTGTCCTCTCGCGTACCTTTTTCGGTACCGCTGGTCCTGAGTCCGGTGGAAGCGTGTATGGCTGGAGGCGATGGATGGACAGACTGCAAGAGATTGCACGCAGGCGGACATTTGCCATCGTCAGTCACCCGGACGCGGGCAAGACGACCCTGACCGAAAAACTCCTGCTTTTTGGCGGAGCCATCCAGGTAGCCGGTGCCGTCAAGTCCAACAAGATCAAGCGGGCCGCCACGTCCGATTTTATGGAAATCGAAAAGCAGCGCGGAATTTCGGTTGCCACATCGGTGATGGCGTTTGAATACGGCGGGCTCAAGATCAACATCCTCGATACACCCGGACACCAGGACTTCGTTGAAGATACCTTCCGTACCCTGACAGTCGTTGACAGCGTTATCGTGGTTGTGGATTCGGCCAAGGGCGTTGAGGCCCAGACCGAAAAACTGATGGAGGTATGCCGCAGGCGGCATACCCCCGTAATAGTGTTTGTCAACAAGCTCGACCGGGACGGTCTCGACCCCTTTGATGTGCTCGACGAACTCGAGAGCAAACTTTCGATTACGGTCTCGCCGATGACCTGGCCCGCGGGAATGGGGCATGGCTTTCGCGGTGTCTGGAACCGCCATGCAGGCCGGTTTTGCATTTTCAGTCCCCACGGGAAGCAGGACAGCGAGGATGTGGTCATCGTCGATGATGTCCGGGACCCCCTCCTGACCCAGCGTCTTGGATACGCCGCCGAAAAGCTGGCTGAGGACCTGGATATGGTCGGGGGCGTCTACCCGCAGTTTGACCGCGGACGCTGGCTCAAGGGCGAGATAGCCCCGGTGTTTTTCGGGAGTGCCATCAACAACTTCGGGGTCAAGGAACTCCTGGACTGCTTTGTGGAGATAGCCCCCCCTCCCGGTGATGTGCTGGCGGAGGAACGGTCGGTTTCCCCCGGGGAGGAGAAATTCAGCGGATTCGTGTTCAAGATCCACGCCAACATGGATCCGCGGCATCGTGACAGGTTGGCATTTTTGCGCATCGTCTCCGGTTCATTCCAGCGCAATGAGGCCTATTACCATGTCCGGCTTGAGCGCCAGTTGCGCTTTTCGAGTCCGCACGCCTTTTTGGCGGATAAAAAGGAAATCGTTGACGAAGCCTTTCCCGGCGATATCGTCGGTCTTCCCGACAGCGGAAACTTCAAGCTGGGCGACACCCTGACTGCGGGAGAGATTTTGCATTACCGGGGGGTGCCGAGTTTTGCCCCCGAGCATTTCCGCTATGTCGATAATGCCGACCCGATGCGGGCCAAGCAGTTGTCCAAGGGTCTCTCCGAGCTCCTTGATGAAGGGGTGGCCCAGCTCTTTACCAGCCTGACAAGCGGGCGCAAGATTGTCGGGACGGTGGGTGTCCTCCAGCTTGAGGTACTCCAGTACCGGCTCGAGCACGAATATAATGCCAAATGTCGCTACCAGCCGATCGAGATGCACAAGGCCTGCTGGGTCAGCTCGGATGATCCGGATGTGCTGGCCGAATTTCGCCGCAAGCGCGAGGCATCCTGTGCTCTTGACCGGCACGGGCGGCTGGTGTTTCTGGCCCACTCGGCCTGGGCCATCAAGCTGGCCCAGGATGATTTTCCGCGCATTCAGTTTCATTACAGCTCGGAGTTTTGATCGCATGCGGGGTGTCAGTGTTTCAGGGCGGGAAGGTCTGCAGGCATCCCTGGAATCTGTTATTGGGGAACAGTGTCCGCCCGGGACGATGGGCGCGCTTGTCGAGGCGGCCTGCCGGCATGCGTTTGCCGTTCCTCCGGCATGGCGCGGGCGCCTGGGGGCCCCCGGCTCACCATTGTGGCGCCAGTGTGTTCCCGATGTACGTGAACTCGAGGCTCCCGCCGGTGCTGCGTCTCCCGATCCGCTGGACGAAACCCGCCATGCCGTGTTGCCCGGAGCGATCCGGCGCTACCCCGACCGTCTCCTTGTGCTGCTTTCTGACCGCTGTGCAGGGTATTGCCGGTTTTGCACCCGCCGGCGGATGGTAGGACGGAGCGCCAGCCCGGCCGTTGCGGGCCAGGAGACTGTTCCTCCTGACGCAGTGGCTGTCCCGGCCGAGCGCGGGGCCGTGACAGGCTGGCTGAGGGCTCACCCCGAGGTGCGGGACGTGCTCCTCTCCGGGGGAGACCCCCTGATGCTCCCTGATGACGAAATCGTGGCCTGGGTGAGGGAGATTCGGGCCGTCCGCCCCGGGATGCTCATCCGGATCGGGACGCGCATGCCTTCCTTCGCCCCGGAGCGGATCACGGATGCACTCTGTCGCCGGCTGGTGGAGCATGGGCCCGTGTATGTCAATGTCCATTTCAATCATACCGACGAGCTGACTGAGGCTGCCCGGAATGCCTGCCTGCGGATGACCGCTCTGGGACTGATTGTCGGAAACCAGACCGTGCTCCTCGCCGGGGTGAATGATTCGGTCAGCCAGTTGCGCGAACTTTTTTTCGGACTCCTCTCCTGCGGGGTCAGGCCGTATTACCTCCATATCATGGATCAGGTCGAGGGAACGGCCCATTTCAGGGTTCCTCTGGCCCGGGCTGCCGCCATCTGGGAGGAGCTTGCGCTTACGACCAGCGGAATGGCTGTTCCCCGGATGATGATCGACCTGCCCGATGGCGGGGGCAAGATCCAGTACATGCGCGGGATGCTGCTGGAGGACCGGGGCGGGGGGCAGCTTGTGTTTCGCAATGTGGCCGGCGGGCTGAGCCAGTACAGGGATGCTGGCGCCGGGGCGCCGATGTGAAGCGGAGATCCACAAAGACGGCGGCTCCGACCGGAGTTGTGGCCTTTCATGCCCGGGTCCGGCGCGGGATTGCGGCCGAGGGAGGGCTCTCCATTTCTCTGGCTTCCGCCATCATGGAGCAGTTGCAGGCGGTTCATGCCTGGTGTGCGGCGCAGGGGGTCGGTCTGGACGCCCTGCCTCCAATGACCCGCCGGGCTGCGGGTGAATTGACAAGGCTGATCATGGAGGCTGCCGAGGGAAAGGGCCGTTTGTCTGAGCCGGCTGTGCTTCCGGTTCGTACATCCGCCTGCTCGATCACTGGTCTGGCAAAAACGGTTTCAGGCTGGCTGGACCGGCTGGCCGCGTCACGTTCTCCCGCTGCCCGAACCCTTTTTCGGGAAGACGCACACGAGTGGCTGGCGATGATCAGGGCCAGGCTTGCCCGCAAAGGGTGTGCCACGCCTGAGCTGCCCCTTTCCCAGCAACGGCTTTGTGCCAGGGTTGAGGCCTGGTGCGAGACCCCCTGGCATGAGGCCATACCCCGGTCCGCAGAGGTGTTTGAACAAACGCTTGCCCTGGCAATGCCGCCCGCCTTTCTCGGGATGAAAGCCTCCCGCTTGCCGGTTGTGCGCTACCTGCCGGTTGATGGCCGGCTCTGGCAGGTAACCCGCAAGGGTGGGGTCCCCGAATTTTCGGTTTCGGAGATGTTTTTGCTGGACGGACAGGCCGAGGTCCCGCTGCGCCTGGCGCGTCTCCTCTCGGGGCAGGCTGGCCGGGCGGCCGCCCGCGAGCGGCGGTTTTTGCGGGAGTGGATTCAGTCCGAAGCGGTTGTGGACTACATACTCCGCATCGGGCGCGATATCGTGCACGAGCGGGATGGTGCCCGCGGGATTGTGCGGGATCTTGATCTGTTGTGGCAGCGGATCAACGAGCGGGATTTCAATAACCGGTTGAGCCGGCCAGGTCTTGAATGGACCCGGCGTGTGGCACATTGCCGGACGGGGTATTATGACGCGATGACCGACAGGATCGCGATCTCGGTGGCACTGGATGATGAGAGCGTACCTGAATACGTCCTCGATTTTGTCCTCTACCACGAGATGCTTCATCAGGCTGCCCGTCTTGACATCCTGCGCGGGCGGGGCCGGGTGCATGACGCCCGTTTTCGCGG
>JAKPMW010000178.1 GCA_029548715.1 Spirochaetota bacterium
GACCTTGTCGTTCTTGACAGCCCACTGGAGCCACTGGCGCAGGTATTTATCATTTTTTTCGTTTCCAATCCACTGCTGGATACACTCCTGAAGGATCGTATCCATCTTGTGCCGCACTGCCCAGTTAATCACGGAAGAGTAACCCACTTTGGCAAAACTCACCTTTGCACCAGCCTTGTGCAACGCCATGACCATATTGGTATTTTCACGCAACATGGCCATCTGCAGCGGGACCTGGCCAGTACTGTTTGTTAGCGATACATCAGCACGTGCCTTCAAAAGTATCCCAAACAACTGTCCATCATTCGCCTCAATCGCAACCTGGAGATATGTCTTTCCATTTTTCATGATCTCGTTGACATTGGCACCCTTGTCGATAAATGCCGTGACCAAATCGTACATCTTCTCTTCGATTGCATGCTGCAGATATGTCTTTTCCCCACCTGACTCCTTCAGCTCGGCACCCTTGTCCATCAAGAACCGGACAAGGCCAACTGATCCTTTCTCAAGAGCCTTCAGCAGAACTGTCTTGTTTTCACCATGCAGGGGCTGATTGATCTCAAAACCGGCTTTGAGAAGCATGTCGATTGCATTCGTCCTGTTTTGCGCTATAGCAAGATCCATCAGCCGGGACAGTCCCGCGCCTTTTTCTTCCTGGATGAGTGGATGAGCAATCAGGATTGACATGGCCTCAGGACTATCGGTTTTTCCTGCCCATTTGATCAGATCGTTTTTGTACGCCCTCAAATCCTGCCTGCTGGATCGCAGGGCACACAATATTATTTCATCGCGTGTTTTCTTCAGGCTATCCGAATAGGCCCATCGCGAACCCCTGCTTTCGAGCACAAGCTTAAGGATTCGTAACACATCCTGATCCTGCTCTACCATCGCAATCAGCAATCGGGGACACTCTCCTGCCAGATACTCAAAAAGCGGTATCCCACCAGAGACCAACGCCTCACGAACTCTCAGATTCCTGCCGTCCGCACCATGCCTGATCATTTCTTCAGCAATTGCCCATTCTCGTTTTTCAACAACCCAGTACAGCAACGGTCTGCCCTCAACTGACTCGTTTACATTGGCACCCTTTCCGATCAGTCTGATGGCAATGTCTTTATACTTAAAACGGACTGCAAGGGCGAGGGGAGAAACACCCTGAACCGCTCCACGTGATGGCATGAAATTGACGTTTGCCCCACGCTGCAAAAGCGACTCGACACGTGCCAGATCACCCTGCATAACTGCCTTGTGGAGTGGTGTAAATCCATCCCTGTCAGGTTTGTTCAAATCCTCAGCAAATACCTGCAGTGGACACCACAGGATCAGTGAGACGGCTGCGAGCAATGCAAACATGCGCATGATGTACCTCGTATATGTATTGATTTTTACTCATCCGGCAAAATCAAGGCAGGGCTTCCTGTCAAGAAAGCCAGTATCATCTTGACCAGGCTATCGGAGAGACAGCCTTTATAACAACCCGGAAGGTACCTTTACAGTTTATTCCACCTGTGCGAGCCACCACTGGGACATCCGTTATTGCCTGGCCACGACACAGACTGCACAAGGATTTTACATTTTTTGCATTGAAAATTTTTCATATCCTTTTCCTCCAGATGTTTTCAACCAACCCCCAAGATATTCTATTATGGAATACGATGGCCGTCAATGATTTATTGCATCCAGAAAGGTTTTTCTGTTCCGTCGCATGTTCCTGAAACCGATGCTGCAGCCACAGGATTCCTCCTTGCTGTCAGATCGCATCAGCCGGATGAGATAGTCAGATTTTCGTTTATCCGAGACATACCCGTGATACCAATTATTTTTTGTATCGTAATTATACTTCATCCTGCCACATATCAGCGGACACCATCATTCATGTATTTTTGCAAGAAAGCATCTTGATCTTGCATCGACGTCCTGACGGATATACAATGAACTGTTTTCAGGCATTATGTTGCCAGAAGGCACATGGCACCATAAAACAGTACCATTTGCAAGCAATCCAAACAATGGAGGCATGATGCAGATCTATGTCGATGCCGACGCCTTCCCCAACGCCCTCAAGGCGATCCTCTACCGGGCTGTCGAGCGCACCCGGATTCCGGCCCTCCTCGTGGCCTGCCAGTACGTAACCATCCCCGACAATCCTCTCCTGCGGAGCATCGAAATCACGGCAGGCCCGGACGCGGCCGATGACCACATCGTCGAACTGGTATCAGCCGGAGATCTTGTGATTACGGCCGACATCCCCCTGGCCGCCCGGGTCGTGCGCAAGGAGGCCACGGCTATCGACCCGCGGGGGACGCTGTATACGGAGCGGAATGTGTTTGAAAAACTGGCGGCCCGCAATCTGATGGCCGATCTCAGGGCCGAGGGACTTGTGGGTGGAGGCCCGGCCGGGTTTTCGAAAAAGGACTGCCAGGCCTTTGCCAACGCCCTGGACGGGTTTTTGACCCGGAAGATGAGGGGGTAAATGCCATTTACCCAGATTCAGCTGGTAATATTTGGGCTGCCACATCAGCCCTATTGATCATCTCAATATATCAGCATCTTTATACCGCATTGCGCTGCACGCGTACGTTGCATTTCGCTTGACACATCAGATCAAGCCACCTAAACTATACGAAGGAAAGTTTGTTGTTACCAATGCTATAGACCAAGGCCCACTATTAAAAATACAGATAGACGTTTTGGAGAAGTGCATGAAGCTTAAGAAAATTTGCATACAAGGTTACAAATCCATTGATACAAAACCTGGTCAAACCATACAGCTTGGTGACGTGACAGTATTGCTTGGCGCGAATGGATCCGGCAAAAGCAATCTGGTTTCCTTTTTCAAGATGCTCAACTATATGACGACTGGAGCTCTTCAGCAGTATATCGGCAAGCAGGGAGCAAGCCGACTTCTTTACTACGGTCCAAAAAAGTCCGAGTCTGTTTCATTTACTCTGGAGTTTGAATCGGACACTGCCCATGATACGTATGAAGTCGAATTATCACACGGCCTGCCCGATCGGTTGTACATCAGCCATGAGAAGATCACATATCATAAAATCAGCCCTCCATCGCCGCAACCACTGGAGTACTATCTTGATGCTGGCGGCTCTGAGTCCGGACTGGGCAAAGACGACAGACAAACCAGCAAAATTATTTACGGATTGTTATCCCACATCCGCACCTATCAGTTTCATGACACTTCGGATACCGCCAAAATCAAGGACCGGGGGTATGTGGATGACGCCAGATATCTTCGCAGCGATGCCGGCAATCTCGCAGCATTTTTGAAGATGTTAAAGGATCATGACAAATTCAGGAAGTACTACAATCGGATTGTCCGTCACATCCAGCAGGTAATGCCACAGTTTGGTGATTTTGACCTTGACCCTGTCCCTGGAAATAAGGACTATGTACGCTTGAACTGGAAGGATAGTGCTCAGAGTAATTATATCTTTGACCCTGACCAGATATCGGATGGTTCTTTGCGATTTATGGCCCTGGCAACCTTGTTGCTGCAGCCTCCGGAGCTCTTGCCCAAAGTAATAATCCTGGATGAACCGGAACTGGGGCTGCACCCGGCTGCCATTGCCGAGTTGGCCGGGATTGTCCGATCCGCTGCGCAAAAAACCCAGGTGCTGCTGGCAACACAATCGACCCGCTTGGTTGATGAGTTTTTTCCGGAAAATCTGGTTGTCGTTGAAAGAGACAACGAAAGACACTGTTCGGTATTCAGAAAGCTTGATACCGAAGCACTCAAGGATTGGCTTTGTCGCTACAGCCTCTCCGAACTATGGGAGAAAAATGTTCTGGGGGGACAGCCATGATCCGCCTGCACATAACCTGCGAAGGACAGACCGAGCAAGGTTTTGTCAAAGCAGTGCTTGCTCCCCACTTGGCCGCGTACGGCATTTTTACGGATGCCCGATGTGTCTTGACCAGCAAGGACAGGCGAACCGCCAAGGAATATCGAGGAGGCCTGATAAGCTACAGCAAGGCAAAACAGGATATCCGAAATTGGATCAAAGAAGATAATCATCCTGAATGCCGTTTTACGACTATGTTTGACCTGTACGCACTGCCTGACGATTTTCCGGGTTATGCAAATGCGCAACGAATAGCAGACAAATATAAAAAGATTGATGCACTTGAACTGGCCATGCAGCAAGATATGAATGAGCCACGCTTTATTCCGTACCTGCAACTCCATGAATTTGAGGCCTTGATTCTTGCCGATCCCCAATCTCTGGACTGGGAGTATTTGGAGCATGACCAACCAATCAACCGGTTAACAAAAATGATGAATGGCAAGAATCCGGAACTGATCAATGACGGACCAGCTACAGCCCCATCACAACGAATTGTGGCAGAAATTCCAGAATATGACAAAGCAACTGCCGGGGTTTCTGTGTGTAAAAAAATCGGGCTCGCTACTCTCCGTAAGCAGTGCAGCCATTTTAATGATTGGGTGCATATTCTGGAACAACTCAACCGGAGCCTTGAATCATAGTCCAATGGCTGATAAAACTGCCTTGCCACGATGCCAGCGGATACAGCGGGAGTTTGCAATTATCATGGTCTTTCAAGTCGAAATGGCTATAGCTCTCCGTCATTCTCATAAAAGAATGCCCCGCCATACGCATTACTGCAAAATCAGGTATCCCGGCATTTCGGGCAAGGCTTATGAAAGTATACTGGAGGCCATGAAACACAAGATTCCTTTTCTTCCTGTCCTCATGGTCAACACCTATCCAAAGCATCACCCGTTCAAACCTGTGCTGAGTAGTTGATTTACACATGGGGGAATCCCCAGAACGAAGGGCGAATACTGCGGCCGGCCTTTGATTCTTGCAGTTCTTCAAGATTTTCAGCAAAACTGACGGCATCTTCCGGTTGTGTATGCGAAGAATTGTGGGCGATACTGGATTTGAACCAGTGACTTCCACCGTGTGAAGGTGGCACTCTCCCGCTGAGTTAATCGCCCGTCAGGAATGTTCCAGAATAATAGCCAACAACCGGATACGGGGCAAGGCAAAAAACTCTGGCACCCCCGCTGTGCGCCGGCCGCAGGTCCCTTTGGGAGACAAATCCTTTAAGGAGACCTAATCTTTCGGATTTATTCTCCCCGTACAACGACAATGGCCGGATTGTACCCTTTTGGATCAGACGGATGCCGGGAAGAAATCGTGATCGTATGCTTCCCGTTGGCAGGAATCGTATACAAAAACCTGTCCCTTCCGGTTCCCGGAATTTTTTTTACCGCACCCTGAACAGTCTCCCCCCGCTCTGTCCGCACAACGGATACCAGACTGACATCCGGCCCCCGCGAGGCTTCAAGCATGATACGGCCCTCCCATCCCGAAAGATCCTTGTCCGTAATGTGCACTCCGTGCAGCCTGGCACGAAAGAGCCGGCGAACGGGTGGTCCGGCCGGCTTCCCTGCGGCCGTGGCTGCAACACGGAAATTCCAGACACTATCGCTCATCTCCGGATCGGCCACTGACTGTCCAACCAGCCTGACGGTCCAGACCCCCGGCGCCGGCGGACTGATGAGGCAGTCCCAGCGTTCGCCGTTTTGCTCGGCCCAGGCATGCAACGGATACTCTTTTCCGGCAGCATCGTACAGACGAAGCGTCAGATGTGCATCCGGCTCAGCACGCAGTGAAAACCGGGCCCCCGCAGGTCCGGCCTCAAGGGTATCAAAGAGTTCGATACTGCGGGCCTGAATCCTCGTCAGCGAGATGCGGGACCGCATATCGTCAACAAACGAGAGTCCGTATTTCCTGAAGGTACGGTCCACCCGGGGCAGGGCAAACCATTCGTCAAGCGTCAGGCGTACATCCCCGAAATGTTGTGCCGGATCAACCGGGTAATGCACGAGGAGTTTGGCATCCGGATGAATCAGGAGATTGTTGATGCGGGTTTCATAGGCCATCATCGCACCACGCTTTCCATCACGGTAAAACACTCGGCTGTCCCCGCTGCAGTCGATGATATACCAGCGACCATTGACCCGAACCGCATTGTAGGCATGGTACAATTTGTTGCCGGATTGCGAAACCGCTGCCTTGAGGTACGCCAGGACATACACGCACTCGAGTCCGGCCAGATCCGCCATCTCCTTGTA
>JAKPMW010000192.1 GCA_029548715.1 Spirochaetota bacterium
CCCATGCTCCATCTTCAATAAACATCCCTGCCTTGACATTCTCATCATAGTCTGTCATGAATGTCACGATTCCTTCGACGTCGACCGCATACCCGCTCTTGCTGACAATCTCCTTGCGGGTCTGGATATCCTGCAGGACCCTGCTGATATTTCCGTTGATGCCATATGGTGTTGTTGTAAAAGCACGAACGCGGTAGCGGTATTCCCGCGTGGCACTTCCCATTGTGCTGGTAAACGTCAGCAGGTCTCCCTGCTGGAGACGGAGGTTTTCATATATGACATTGTCTCCGGAGCGTGAGTCAGCAACCAGACTTTGGGCCTGTTGCTGGGTGCTTGTTGTCTCCTGCCGCAGGGTTACAGCGGCATTGGTCTGGGCCAGCCGAACCATGATTCTGCAGAGACCGATATTGTCAAGGATGACGGTGTAATTATCCGTCGTGTAATGAAAACGAGGCAGAGGAGGAAGCGTGTATCCGCTGGCAGCATCAGCGACATCAATCGAAAGGATGCGATTGTCAGTGGCCGGATCGATGTAGTTGACGATGATTTGCTTGACGTTGGTAAAGTCCCCCTGCCAGGAAATATTTGTCAGCCAGTTTGTGACGCTTCCCCTGGCTATCATGTTGGTGACCCTGTATTCGCCCTCAAGCTCGCCTACGGCAATTGGATGGCCGTTGACTGTCAGGCTGGCTTCGGTATCCATTTTGGCGGCTGTCAGGATGACAAGGTCTTCCTTGGTGCTGACTGTCCAGGTATCGACACCTCCGTCTGTCCCCAAAAAGAAGGGCGGCTTTCGTTCGGTGAAGACAGGGGGATACATTTCGCCGCCGATCGAATTGAGCGCAGACAGACGGGCATCATGCATGCTTCCCAATAACTGGATTCTGTAGCTCTTTTTCATCCCGTCGGCGGCAATGCTGTCGATTATCAGCAGTTCGTTTGTGATAAAACGCGTGATGTCGGTATAGTCCGGAAACCCGTATTCGTTGGTATTGACCCGGCAGAATTTGCCATTAAGAAAAGGCCGGGTGGTAAACACATATCCCTGAAATTTTGCCCAGACAGGCATGCTTTCCGGGATGAGGAGGGAGTATTCATGGACTTTTGGATCAAAGGCCGGGATCAGGACCCCATCCCTGAATGAAAGCGACCTGAGGTAGGGGTTTCCATTGGGCCCGATTTCAAAGTCATCGCCTGCGCAGGAAAAGAGAACAAGGGGCAGCACCATGATGGCGCAGACAGACCGCAGACGGCGCATGGAACAACAGGGAGATGTGCTGATCATCGAATATGCTCCATTGAAGGAATTTCCATGCGGTAGAGGTTGTAGCTGTATGTGACAGGGCCAAAAAAGTCTCCACCCTGCCCATCCCCCAGCATCCATTCCCAGTCTGTCTCCTTAACACTGTGGAAGTACAGGTCCTCATCAAATTTTCCAACGAAGTACCTGTCCATGGATGACCAGACAGGCCCGCTGTACACAAAGACCTGGCCGATAAATTCGGGCTGTGCGTAATATCCGGTCCGGTAATAGATGGCATGATAGCGTGAGAGTGTTGATTGCCATGAAAACGAAGTGACTTCCGGCATGCCAAAGTAGTACTTGGCTGAAGTAGCGCTGATGACTACCTTGTTTCCTGTTCGAATTTCAGAGGGTGCGGAGGCTGTATACACATAGATTCCGGCGTTTTTGTCCTGGATGAAAAAGCATTTCGTATAGGTCGCCGAATGAGCAATATTGGCCGCTGTTACAATACCGGTTAACACGGTGACAGTGCTGTAGGCAGGGCCGTTGACGGCTGAATAGGGAATCTTTTCGAGATACTGCCTGATTCCTCCATCGAAATCATAGTTGACCGGGGTGTAGGACCAGACCCAGTCGTATCGTACACTGACGGTATAGGTTTGAGATACCGACGCATCGACAGAAGTCACGCGAATGGCAATGTTGGTAACGGATCCTTCTTTGAGGTTTGCAAACACAACCGGTGTTCCACTGGCCGCAGGTGTCCCCGCAACAGTCATGGTCTGCCCTGCCAGCAGGAGAGTCGGTGTCAGTGAAACACAGTTGGTCGAAACATAGAGGGTATAGGTGGGCGTGTCCCGTTCAAATGCAGGTACAAGGACGGATACATCCGTTGTCAGCTCCCTGAGCCGTGGATCCTTTTCTGGAGGGAGATATTGAACAGTCAGTAATATCTGGTTGGTTAGGGCAAGATCGCTTGAAATCACCTCAAGCCTGATGGTCTGGTTGGTACCACCCGGGTCCTGGATGATTGCGACAGGTCTTGGGACACCATTTGTGGCTGACAAGCCGTTCAGGCGCAGGAGCGCCAGGGAAGACCGTGTACTGGCCGTCACAAAAATGGTATTCGTGTGCTGTTTCCCGCATGAATACAGCATGTTTGTCAGGGACCAGGCAGGTTTGAGCACGGTATCCGCAACAGACAGCGACTCAAGCCGGGTGTCGTATCTCGGATCGTGGCAGACAGCACGCAGGGTATAGATGCTATCCTGCACTCCGGGCTTGCTGACCTGCACCAGGATCAGATTTGTTCCGTTGGACAGGGTGAGCACCCGTGAGGCAGCCTTGATGCCGTTGATCAGGATTGTCTCATCGTACAGCGGCTCAGCAAAGACCGATATCTGAGTGCTTGTCGTTTCGAGCGTATAGTCAAACCGCAGCCCGTCAAACAGGATCGGTACGGGAAGGGTTTTCATCGAATGAAGGTATGCCTTTTTTTGAACAGGGATTGAAATGCTCTCGCTATCCCCGCACGAAACCGAGGCGGTGAGTGTAATCAGGCAGAAGAAGAGGATGGGTCGCAGCATGTCACAGTCCTTCATTGGTAAACTGGAGCGTGAGTACAAGCGGGAAATGATCGGAAAATCCGCCATTGTATCCGTCTGCAACCTGAACAATCCGCAGGGAGTTTTTGACATAGTGCTTTCTGTAGAGTGCAGGTGACAGAATGATGTGGTCAAACGTGGCATCAGGGTAGCCAGTTCGCGATGCATTACCGGGGTGGGTAGTCCCTGGAGCCTGATTGCCCCAGCGTTGTTCAGGGACATTTGTGACGGCACCGATTTCAGTCAGGTTTACGGGGACAAAATCGTTTTTGGTATTCCACGGGTTGTCATACCTCAGGCAGAGATAATCCATGGTGCTGTTGCCCAGACCGTCATAGTCCTCGGACATTGTATTCATGTCTCCGAGGATGATGATATTGTCAGATTCGGGGTTGTGGGTACGCATGATGTATGACATCAGGTGAAACGCCTGGGCACGGCGCATGCCGGCGTTCATTTCAACAACACCGCCCGCATTGGATTTAAGATGACATCCATACAGCCAGATCGTCTTTCCAGAAATGACAGTCCTGCAGCGCAATACCGGTCGCGACGGGGTGTACCAGACATGATTACAGGGATCGAGAAAACGATCAGGATCGAGCGAAGTGATTTCAGAGACGGGATACCGGCTCCAGAGCGCAATATAATCCCGTCTCGAGCCCCCCCTTGCGGTAAACCCGTACCAGGGCATCCGGTAGTCCAGTCCGGAGAGAGCCTCATTGAAGAGCCTTGCATCACCCCAGGATGCGGCGGATCCGTCAGCATAGGTGTCCGTGCGGGATGAGCCCGCCTGTATCTCCTGAAACATTGCGATGTCAACATTCTCGGATTTAAGCAGGGATGCGATACCCGAATACGCCTTGAGGTTGGTGACATTGCGGCCGCCAGTATCCATGTCCTCGACATTATAGGTCATGATGGTCAGGGTTGAGACGGATGGTGCATCAAAGTCATCTGCCAGACTGCACCCGGCGAAAATGAAAATAACCAAGGATATCATTCGCATGACAACCAGCCCCATATCAACTCAGATACCGAAGATTGTACTCTCTTGTATCGAGAATGCAATAAAAAAAAGCCCCCTCCTCGGGGGCCTTTTGGTTTGTTCAAAAGAATTATTCAGCGGCGGGCTTGTCATCTGCAACAGGCTTGGTTTCAGCCTTCGAGGCAAGGGGCAGCTTGGCGCCGAACTTGTGGGTTACACGGAAACCGAAATAGTCCTCTGCCGGCGGCTTGCCAAAGTAGAAATTCTTGTCCTTGAGCATGTGGCGATACTCGACATTCAGCTTGAAGTCATGACCGGAGGCATACCAGTTGAGACCAACAGCAAAGTCCTGTTTTTTGGTATCCACGTCACCGTAGCCTTCGTTCAGGACATCGTTCCAGGTTTCAAACTTGACCATGGGTTCGAGCTCGAAGCCGACAATATCCTTGAGATTGTAGCCGACCTGAACAAAACCGCCGGAAGACTCTTTTACGTTCTTGTTCACGCCACCCCAGTATGTTCCGTCAGAAAGTGCATCATAGCTGTTCATGACAAACTGGCCAAAAATGGAGAGGCCCATCATCTTGAAAGTGACGTCAGCCAGAAGATGCGAGCTGTTGTACGTCTCTGCTGTGTATCCGAGGTCATCGGTCTTGGCCTTGTTGTCAATGGCAGCAGCGAGGCCAATGGACAGCATGGGGGCGCCGGACGCAAGAGTCTTACCGGTATTCCCCTCGCGAAGGTCCTTCATCTCGTTTCCGAGAGGAGTCACTTCAACACGACCCATGTAGAGCAGCCCTTTTGCAGTGTTGACGGCCGAGAGTCCCTCACCGTCAGAGACCGAAGCGATAACCTCGACCAGGTTGTTCATGATGTTGCCCTTGACCTGAACGCCATACTGGTATGACTCAGGCACAGTCGTGATATCGTAGTTGATGAAGGCATACTCTGTCCCTGAAAGGCCGCGGGCAAAGGTGGTTGTCAAAGCACCGAATTCGACAGCACCCTTGAATGCATCCATGTTGAGGAAGGACCAGCGGATAAAGGCAACCTTGAGTTCTGTGCCCTTGCCCTTTTTTGTGTTTTTGGCATCCGCCTCAACCTGGAAATAGATGTCCTTGATCCACTCCCCTTCGACACCGATCCGGGCGCGATCAACTTCAAAAGCGGCGGTTGAATCGAGAAGGTCGGTATGGAAGACAGCTTGATAACTGCCACGAACACCAACCCAAGGTTGAAAATCTGCTGCCATGGCAAAGCCTGCTATGAGGACCAAGCCAAGGATGATCGAAATCTTTTTCATTGAATTCCTCCGAATAAAATGTGTGCAATCTTTCGTGTGTATTTCTATCAGGTCAAACCTGCTGTACAAGAGTATCCCCCCGGAAAAAAACTTCCGGGGTGTAAACCGGGTTACGGAACGATCATGTATTCCTTGCCCTTCATCATGATCGAGGCA
>JAKPMW010000198.1 GCA_029548715.1 Spirochaetota bacterium
TGTCCGCGGCCAGCACGCGAAAACAGGCCGAGATCTCTTCCGCTCCGGTCCGGCCGAACCAGAGGGCGGCGATATCGCCAGCCGCAAGATCCTTTTCATGGGTCTCGATCTGGGACCAGAGGAGTTCGCAGTCTATTGAGGAGGCAAGCTGGACGATTCGTGACTGCAGTGCGGGGATGACGAGCGCAAGCTCGCTGCGCATGGCTCCGCCCGGATAGCGGCAGAGTACCTGCCCGGATTTGATGGTGCGCTGTTTTCCAAATTGCTCGATGACCTGGAGCTTGCTTCCGGCATCCTGTACGACCAGGACGGTTTTGATGCAATCATCATCAAGAAAATCGGCCAGATATCCGTCATGGGTTGCCAAAACATACTCCTCGGGTGGTCAGGTGTCTGCCGGATAAAGGTACGACTCTGGTGCTGGCTGCGGAACCATCGAGCACGCATGCTGTGTGTTTTCGATGGTCCGCCTTGTGCCAACTGGCTGTACGCACCGCCCGGCTAAAACTGGAAGTAGATGAAAGGGACCATGGCAGCGGTCGCGGTCTTGTAGAGCAGCCCCATAAAGAGCAGGAGGACCAGTGCCTGAAAGGGTGCGGGCAGGGCCATCCAGAGAGTGCGGGTGCGTTCGAAAACGCGATTGGGGACAAGGTGCAGGAGATATCCTCCGAAGAGTGCCAGGGCAATGGCCGTAGTCACATTGGGGGCAACACGCGAAAAATGGGTTCCGAGCGAGGAAATGGCTGTGGAGAACCCGCTGTTGAGCAGGCCGATCAGGTCCGGAAGCATTGCCGGAAGATCTGCGAGCTTGGCCAGAATCTCGCCCACGATGGCCATGTCGGGTGCACGGAAGAAGATCCAGGCAAACATGACAAAGTGAAAGGTCAGGAGCCAGCCCAGAACCCGCCCGCCGACCGAGGGTGGGCGGCGGAGCAGGACCCCGTCCGCCGAGGCATGTACCCGCGCCGCCGCACGGCGGTCGCGCCAGCGCTGAAACCAGCGCACGAATCCAAGACCCAGTCCATGCAGGGCCCCCCAGATGATGAAGCGGTAGGCGGCACCGTGCCAGAGCCCCCCGAGGAGCATGGTGATGGCGAGATTGATGTAGGTCCGGGCATTGCCCTTGCGGTTTCCTCCAAGGGGGATGTAGAGATAGTCGCGCAGCCAGGTTGAGAGGGTGATGTGCCAGCGGTGCCAGAAGTCCTGCAGGTTGTGTGCCTTGTAGGGTGAATTGAAGTTGAGCGGGAGCTTGAATCCCAGCATGGCCGCTGAACCGATTGCTATATCTGAATATCCTGAAAAGTCGCAGTAGATCTGCAGCCCGTAGGCGTAGACCCCGAGGAGGACTTCAAGGGGTGAGTAGATTCCCGGTGAGGCAAAGACCCTGTCAGCGAAATTGACTGCCAGAAAGTCCGAGATCACGACTTTTTTGAAGAGTCCGACCATGATCATGAAAAAGCCGTTGGTGATCAGGGCCGGATCAAAGCGGGGCCGGGCGATCAACTGGGGCAAAAACTCGCGGGCGCGGACAATCGGTCCGGCGACGAGCTGGGGAAAGAAGCTGACAAAGAGATTGAACTTGAGAAAGGAGCGGATCGGCTTGAGCAGGCCCCGGTAGATGTCGAGCGAATAGCTCATCGTCTGGAAGGTGTAAAACGAGATTCCGGCCGGGAGAATCAGGGAGAGGATGCCGGCATTGCCGTCAACGACGCCGAGCTGGCCGAGGAAGTCACTGAAGAGGTTGAAGTATTTGAAAAAAAACAGCAGGCCAAGGTTGGAGACGAGACTGACGATCAACCAGAGGCGTGCGAGCCAGATCCGCTCGTGCTGTTTGGCCGAGTAAATCAAAAAGCCGGCAAAATAATCGATGATGCTGGATGCGATGATCAGGATGATAAAGACCGGGTTCCAGGTCATGTAAAAAAACCAGCTTGCAATAAGCAGCATCAGGACGCGCATCAGCTTGGCGTAGTAGAGTAGCCAGTAGGCGAAAAACACGATCAGCAGGAAAAAGCCATACCCGACGGTATCAAAGGAGATGGTTGAGCTGGCCTGCTGCTGCTGGGCGGCGGCGTGTTCAGGGATTTCCTTTTTGGTAAAGAGCCCGGCCAGTGATGTGTCATCCGAGTTTTTCAGCCAGCCGGCCCAGGCAGTCAGGATGTTGTCTGCGATGGCGTTGCCGAGGATATCGCCGCCCTTGACGGTCAGGTGGACATAGTCCGTCATGGCCAGCCCCCGGTTGACAAGGGAGAGGAATCCCTCGGGTCCGCCCAGCGCGGCAAAGGTGTCGAAGTAGCCCAGTCCGTACTTTTGAGCCATTGCCAACTGGTTGGAACACATTTCGGGGACAGAGGGGAAGAGGCGCAGGGGACCGCCGTACTTGTTCATCCGGGGGCCCGGTCCGACGAGGAGGATGTCTGCCTGAGGCCAGGCAGCCCTGACATTGGTGATGACCCAGTCAATCCCCGAGAGATGGCCCTTGATGGTATAGCGATCCCAGCCGGCTTCGTTTTTTCCGAAGTGCCAGATAAAGAGGTCTGGCTTCCAGTCGGCAATCTGGCGTCTGAAGGCAGGGATTCCGATGTTCGGGAAATCATGTGAACAGATTCCCTTCCGGATGACGGGTGAAAAAGTCACTCCTGATCCGCGCCGGATGTCGTACCCGTAGAGGGTTGCGCCGCGACCGACGTTGATCCGGGCCTCCTTCCAGGGGATGCGGTTGGTCAGGAGGGTGTAGCTCGACGTGATGCGCGGGAGGGTTTGGGTCACGACCGAGTTGTTGGTCAGGACGAAGCGCACCGAAAGCCGGGCCTTGGAGGGATCCGCCAGGATTCCGAGACCGGTTGCGTGCTCGGACTTCCAGAGTTTGAGGCTGCTCCAGGAGTTGTCACGCAGGGCGGTGTATTTGCGCAGACTGATACCGACATCCATGATGTGGTACTGCATGGTAATCAGAAGATCGACTTTCCATCCATCACCAGACTGGTCCAGTCCTCCCAGGCCATAGTCGCTGTGGGGGCCGTCTTCAATGGTTACGGGGACGAGGCCGCGCCCCCCGTTGGGAAAATGGGAGAGGAGCCGTTTGCGAAC